>CAZFSC010000033.1:8523-27207 GCA_964521585.1 uncultured Limnohabitans sp. | reverse complement strand
ATTGATGGTGTACAGCGGATTCTTGAAATACAGCCGACTTCCTTACATCAGCGGACACCACTTTTCATCGGTTCTGAGAAGATGGTCCAAGAAATCCAGACCGTAATCCGTGATTTTGGTGAAAAAATTACCGCATTCGCCAATTGACAAAAGTTTGTAATTGGTCTTGAAAAGAGTTCTTATCTTCGGAGACCAAATTCAAAATTTTATGAAATCAACCAAATCAAACTACGCTCTCGCAGTTGTCGCAGGAGGACTTTCACTTTTAACCTCCTGTGATTCCAAGGATCAAGTCGTAGAAAAACCTATCAATATTGACTTTGCCATACAGACAGAGGAATTATTGATCAATGTAGATACACTCCATACCGAGTTTGAAAACCCTTGGGGAATGACTTGGTTGCCTGATGGAAAAATGCTTGTCACTGAGAAGAAAGGTGAAATCCTGATTTTCAAGGATGATAAATACACAGGAGAGAAAGTTCAGGGATTACCGGCGGTTTGGAATGTAGGCCAGTCAGGATTAATGGACATCACTACACATCCAAAATATGAGGAAAATGGCTGGATCTATATCTCTTATGGCAAGAATATGCCTGATAGCACCGGAGCCACTGCGATAATGCGATTCAAACTGGAAGGAAATAACGCAGTGCAGCAAGAGGAACTGATCGTAGCAGGACCAGCCTGGGAGGGAGGACGTCACTTTGGAAGCCGGATCGTTTTTGACAATGAAGGCTATCTCTATTTTTCCAATGGAGACAAAGGAAATAAGCCAGAAAATGCACAGGATTTGACGAATTCACATGGGAAAATCCACCGTATCCATGATGATGGAAGGATCCCGACCGACAATCCTTTTGTAGCGGTAAAAGATGCTGTTCCTTCTATCTGGACTTATGGCAACCGCAATCCTCAAGGTATGGTTTATGATAAAGTGAATGATCGACTATACGAATCAGAGCATGGACCTATGGGAGGAGATGAACTGAATTTAATCGAAAAAGGGAAAAATTACGGCTGGCCGGTGATCACCTATGGGCAGAATTATGACGGCACCCCAATCACAGAAATCACCGAAAAAGAAGGGATGCAGCAGCCTTTGTTTTATTATGTTCCTTCCATTGCCACTGCAGGGATGGCCTTTGTAACTTCGGATCGATATCCTGCCTGGAAAGGGGATATTTTAATAGGAGCCCTAGCCAAAATGCATATCAACCGCGTAAAAATGGAAGACGGAATGGCATTAGATCAAGAAATCCTGCTTCAGGGAATAGGACGCGTTCGTCAGGTAAAAGAAAGTCCCGATGGATACTTGTATGCCATTACTGAAGGTACAGGGTTAATGGTTAAATTGATTCCAATCGAATAATCATTCAACAAAAACATTTCGAATCCCTTCGGCTATGGTCGAAGGGATTTTTTTTGAGTCAAACCAAAAGAAGTTTTGAATCGTTTCTTAAATCAGGTGAAAAAAATAATCATGCAATCAAGCGTGATCATAATTCCTAATCTGGGATGATTTTTCTACCAGGCAGATTCCAAATCACCGCAAAAAAATTTATAAACAGATGAAATTGAATATCAAATTCTTAATCGCTTTTACACTTATTTCTGTCACCAATATCTCCTGTACTCAAAAAGAAGATGATCAGCAGATCACCCTGGAGCGTGATAAACTCGAATATACAATCACAACCGAAAAACTCGCCATCAAACTGGACACGCTTCACACAGGCCTACAGAACCCATGGGGAATGACTTGGCTTGAAAATGGTAAAATGCTGATCACCGAACGAAGAGGTGATATTTTGATATTTCAAAACGATCAGTTCACAAATCAAAAAGTTCAGGGACTGCCTGCCATGTATGTCAATGGCCAAGCTGGATTGCTAGACATAACGGCTCATCCAGATTATGCACAGAACGGCTGGATTTATATTGCTTATGCCAAGTCTATCCCGGGAGGTGGTGCAACTGCCATTGCCCGATTCAAGCTCAATGTAAATCAGGCTACCTCATTCGAAGATTTGATTGTCACGAGTCCTGCCTGGAATGGCGGAACGCACTATGGGAGCCGCATTGTATTTGATAAAAATAATTTTTTATACTTCAGCAATGGCGAGAGAGGATCTCAAAACAATGCTCAAAATCTCAGCAACTCGCATGGCAAAATCCATAGAATCAAAGATGATGGAAGTATTCCTTCAGACAATCCGTTCGTCAATACGCCAAATGCGATCCCATCAATCTGGACCTACGGCAACAGAAATCCACAGGGAATGGTCTATGATCAGGCTTCTGACAGGATCTGGTCGGTAGAGCATGGCCCTCAGGGAGGTGATGAACTGAATCTGATCGAAAAAGGCAAAAATTATGGCTGGCCAGTGATCACATATGGTATTAATTACAATGGAACTCCTATCACCAATATCAGCGAAAAAGAAGGGATGGAGCAGCCTGTGCATTATTGGGTTCCTTCCATAGCTACCTGTGGAATGACTTTGGTCACTTCTGAAAGATATCCTGAGTGGAAAGGGAATATTCTTGTGGCTGCTTTGGCCAAACAACACATCGCACGGATCGAACTGAACGGTAAAACTTTTACCAAAGAAGAAAAGCTGTTTCAAAATATCGGTAGAGTGCGGCAGGTAGCGGAGAGCCCTGAAGGCTACCTGTATGCGATTACCGAAGGCACCGGGTTATTGGTGAAAATGATCCCTTCACGGTAAAAAATTAGAATTGATTTTGTTTCAATCCCTGAGAATAAGCCATCTGATTTATTTCAAAGGATGGTCCTGAAAGCAGAATAACGATCAATAACTTTCCTAAAAGTGAAATAGCCACTAGAAATCTAGCCTATTCTCTTTTTTACACAAAATCCACATCTACATTGAACGGGTATTTCATCAAAAACTGAAGTGCCTCTTCGATTTCCAGATCCTCAAACAGCACTTTGTATAGATTTTCGGTAATCGGTGCCCTGAGCTCCGCCGTTTCCAAAAATGCTTTGATGATCCTAACCGTATTGACACCTTCTGCGACTTCCTCCATGTCTGCAAGGATCTCATCCAGGCTTTCACCTTTAGCAAGCCGGTACCCTACAGTGAAATTTCTGGAGTCCACCGAATTACAAGTTGTCACCAAATCTCCGATACCAGCTAGCCCAAACACCGATTTCACACTTCCCCCCAGTGCATTACTCAAATGAACCATTTCCACCATGCCTCGAGAAATTAATAAGCCTTTGGCATTTTCTCCCAGTCCCAATCCTGCCAGAGCTCCTGAGGCAATGGCTATGATATTTTTCAACACTCCGGACAGCTCTACTCCTCTGATATCGGAATTGCCATAAACCTGGAATTTCTCAGAACGCAATAACCGTTGCCCTTCGATGATTACTTCATTGTATTTGCTGGCGATCACCGTCGCTGCGGGTTGACCTTTTGTCAATTCTTTGGATAGATTAGGCCCGGCTAGGCAGCCTACCCGTACGGCCACAGTCTCCTGCAGAATGACTTCACTCATGGTTAGAATCTGGCCTCTATTTAATTTTTTGACAGATTCCATAGTTTGACCTGGATTGAGATTCAGGCACAGCCCTTTTGTTCCGTGGATGATTAGGTGATAGGGGAAAAGGAAAGGCGCAAATGTCCGCATGACTTCCAAAAATCCAGAGGAAGGAATCATGAAAAAAATCACTTGACAACGTTCACAGACTTCTTTCGGATCGGTAGTCGCCGTAATCAGGGGATTGAAGGGCTTACCCTCAACTGAATGTTCCTGATTGATCTCATCCACGACTTCCTGTTTTCTGGCATATGCGATCACAGGACTTTTCTCGGCCAGCATATTTGCGATCACAGTACCAAAACTTCCCACTCCGACTACGCCGATGGTTTTGTTGTTAGAAGAGTTTTTCGAGGGCATATCCGGTAAGTCTATTATGATAGAAATAAAGTAAACTCATATCCTGGGTTGTGATATTGCCTTCTGGATCTTTGACCAAAGGTCGCTTGGCATGGTACATTCCCACATTATCCAAACCATGGCTGATGATCTCCTCGATACTTCTGTTCAGATGCGGTGCTGTCTTGATCATTCCCTGCGATTTCAGTTCAAAAATCCTTTTCAAAACCATCTCACATGCCCTTTTGAATTCTTCATACGGAATTACCAGATCTTCTTCGGGCAATCTCAACAGCTCAAACAAATCCAACTTGGGATTGGCAGCCTTGATCATCTGAAATGCAGTAAATGAAACCAAGTGCGAACTGAAGACACGATTGATCCTGTGAAATTCCTCCACGATACGCTTGCCGAGCATATTGGTATACTCTTCTTCTCGCTGCTGATCCACAGTCACTACCCCATCGGACATGAAATAATCTCTGGTGTGGATTTGTCTTCCATTTTTATCGATGGTTCGACCATCCTTATCTACGTAATTCCCCAAGACATCCATCGCCCGACCTATAGACACGGAGATATCCGATCCTTTTGTGAAAAATTTGACCAGAAATTTTGAAATCTTGTACGAGGTGGAAAATTCATCACTTTCCTTGTAATAGCGTTCCTGACCCGTGGAACTCAAGTGGTCTCGGATCAGGCTTGGTGCTTCCAAAACAAAATGGTAATTAATAGTTACCGGTACAATGAATATTTTGCCGGAGATTTCATGATTTCCGGCTTGGTAATTTGCACGCTGGGCTTCAATGGCTGTGCTGAGTAAACCTAACTTCAACCGGGATTCGATCATTCCACTTCTGGATCTGGTCCCTCCCGGAAAAAAAAGGCTATGACACCCAAACTGAATGGCTTCTTTGGAATAAGTTTTTAAAGTCTCCAGATACATCAAATTCTTTTTTCGGCGATCCACCTTATAGGCTCCGAGCGCATTCATAAAGTAGGCAAAAATGGAGATATTGAATAGATTGAGTCCGGCTCCGTAAATAAAAGGAGGAAGTCCCAAAACCGAAATGATCCATCCGATCAGAATGCTATCCAGATTACTGAAGTGGGTAGGCACCATCACGATGGTTCCCTTGGTAGCCAAATCCCGGATTTGATCTGTTTCACCGGTGATCTGAATCTTATCCTGAAGAGTGTATTGGTTGCTAAAAATAGATTTGAAACCTTTCACCCTTGCTGCATTCAGCAAGCGCGAAAAACCATAAGTCACTACGCTTCGGGTAAACTTGTAATGACTTGCCTTGAAATTACTCGCAATTTCCTCAGCGTATCGTTTCGTGATTTTATTTAAGACAGATTTATAGCCTTCCAGACGCTTTTTTTTCTCTGTCTCGGTACTGATATTCAAGAGGGCTGTCTTCACTTCCCCCCAAAACTCCCCTTCGTCATCCGGATCCACCACCCAAGGGTTCTGTTTGATCCGGAGCTTTTCCCGGTAAAGCGTGGTTTCAAGTTCCTCTTTTAATATTTCGGGATTATTCCCCGTTTGTTTAATGATCCTGTTTTCCGCCAGGTCGGCAACTTTCCTAACAAATTCTTTACGCTCTCTAGCCAGCTTGACCACCGGCCATTCGTCCTTGCTGGGATGAATGGGTTCGTATCGATGTTTGATGTATTTCTCCTCCAAGATGCCTTTGTATTTTTTTAGAAATTCCTCCAAAGATAATCAAAAGACCTTCTGTCACCGAAATATCTGAGGACAGAAGGTCTTGAATCATTATTTGGATTTGACAAAAAAGGCGACGATGGCGCTCGTGAGAATTCCCATAATGAGCGCACCAATAGTAGCTTGAATCATATAGCTTTTCAGGTTGAAATAGGCTTCAGCTTCTTCTTGAGTCATTTCACCCTGACTGACAGAGTAAAGAATAACATTACTGAAATAATCCGGAGAAATGTAAACACTGGTGATATATTGACTTAGTGGACTTAAAAGTGCCACAAAGAGCGTCAGGATCACACCGGAAATAAATCCTTGCCTGTAACTCATCTGTCCCTCGTAATAATTGATCTTCTTATCACGCAAGGCCAATACATATACGGTAATGGCAACCACCGCAAAAATATTGGTCAGGTAATAATGTTCAGAGATTTTCACATCATGCCAACCGAGGGATTTTTCGATGTACATCCAAGCAAGGGCAGCCAAAGTAAAAATCAACGCCCATTTCAATTCAATTTTCAGTTCTTTCATAGTGTTTGGATTTTAAAGGTTGATTCTGGGTTTTAGCTTAAAAATACGATTTTTTGAAAACGTTATCGATTTCAGGCAGTTTCCAAGTCTATCTATCAAATTTTATTGCCCAAGAAATAAAGGGTAGTATTTTTACGCTACCAAATACCTAATGAAAGCAGACCTCAAGCAAATACAACAACCCATTGCTTCCGAAATGATGGAGTTTGAGATCAAGTTTAAGGACTTGATGAAAAGCAAAGTCAAGCTCCTGGATCACATCATGAATTATATCGTGAAGCGGAAGGGAAAGCAGATGCGGCCGATGTTCGTTTTTTTGAGTGCTGGGGTCACCGGCAGCATCAATGAATCCACTCATCGAGGGGCAGCATTGATCGAGCTACTCCATACCGCGACGCTGGTTCATGATGACGTGGTCGATGATGCCAATTACCGAAGGGGCTTTTTCTCCGTCAATGCACTCTGGAAAAATAAGATAGCAGTTTTGGTCGGAGATTATTTATTGTCAAGGGGACTCTTACTGAGTGTAGACAATAACGACTTTCACCTGCTTAAAATCGTCTCAAATGCAGTGAAAGAAATGTCAGAAGGTGAGCTACTACAAATCGCAAAAGCCCGCAAATTAGACATCACCGAAGATATTTATTACCAGATCATCCGCCAAAAAACTGCAAGCCTCATGGCTTCCTGCTGCGCTGTAGGTGCCGCCAGCACGGATAGTAGCCCTGAAACTATTCTAAAAATGCGGGAATTTGGAGAAAAGGTAGGAATGGCATTTCAGATAAAAGATGATCTTTTTGATTACGGTGAAGATGAAATCGGCAAACCAGTCGGCATTGACATCAAGGAAAAGAAAATGACCCTGCCTTTGATCTTCGCACTTTCTAAAGCAGACTGGCTAGAAAAAAGAAGGATAATTAACCTCATCCGAAATAAAAGTGAGGATAAAAAAGCTGTCAACGAAGTGATTTCTTTTGTTAAGAATAGTGGTGGGCTGAATTATGCCAAAGAAGCCATGTATCGATTCTATGAAGAGGCTATGGCTATTTTGAAAACCTTACCGGATTCAAATTATAAAACATCTCTCTCCGCCTTGGTGGACTACACCATAGAGCGAAAAAAGTAGAGGATTAATTAATGGTTTTCAAAAACTGTTTAAACTCTTCAAAATCATTCTGCATCGGGATCACCTTCTTCTCCCCCTCTAAAAAAGCCGCCAGTCGTGTCGGCAAATCAATCTTTTCACCTATAGCTTGCTCCACCACATCTCTGAATTTCCCAGGATGGGCAGTTTCCAAAAATACTCCCTGGTAGCCTTCGTGCGTATTCATGAAATCCATCAAACCTAAGTACCCTACGGCACCATGCGGATCAAGCAGGTAATCAGACTTTTTGACTTCTTGAATCGCTCGGATAGTCTGCTGATCGGTATAATATGCTCCACTTACATTGCTCTTCAGGCGCGATTCATCAAAATCATACAAAGCCAAAAGTCTGGGGAAATTACTCGGGTTACCTACATCCATACTATTAGAGACCGTTTGGATGGATGGTTGGGCGAAGAATTCTTTTCCTGAGAGAAAATCAGGAACCACTTTATTAACATTAGTAGCAGCAACAAAGTGGTCAATCGGTAAGCCCATTTTTTGAGCTAAAATCCCGGCTGCAAGGTTTCCGAAATTTCCGCTGGGAACAGAAAAAACAACTTTCTTCCCATTCTTCGGAAGTCTCGAAAAAGCATAGAAATAATACAGGCACTGCGGAATCCATCGAGCCACATTGATGGAGTTGGCAGAGGTCAATAACATACTTTCTCCCAATTCGTCATCCAGAAAAGCAGATTTGACCAATCGCTGACAGTCATCAAAAACCCCATCCACTTCCAAAGCAGTTATATTCTGACCCAGGGTGGTAAACTGTTTTTCCTGAAGCTGGCTGACTTTTCCTTTCGGGAAGAGTATGATCACTTCGACTCCCTCAACTCCCAGAAATCCATTCGCTACTGCACTACCAGTGTCTCCAGAGGTAGCTACCAACACCCTCACCGTCTGGGCAGAATTAGCCATAAGCAAGCTCATAAGTTTAGAGCAAAATCTGGCTCCAAAATCCTTGAATGCAAGCGTAGGGCCATGAAAAAGCTCCAGGCTATATATCCTCCTATTAACCGGATGAATCGGCGCATCAAATACCAAGGTGTGATCGATCAGGTCTTTAATCTGTGATTCGGTCAGAGCAGAAGAGAATAAGGTTCCAATGACTTGATAGCCGATTTCCTGGAAACTCATCTCAGACATTTTGGCAAAAAAAGAATCTTCCATCTCCGGGATGAGCAAAGGCATGTAAAGCCCTTGATCAGGTGCCAGCCCTCGGACTACCGCTTCCGCCAATTCAACTTGATGCTTCGGATTATTCGTGCTGTAAAACTTCATAGCTCACTTTCTTCCAAGATATAGGCTCCCATTGTATTGATTTTTGAAAAATAAATATCAACGCCCAATCCAATTTTCTGATAAATTCCCCTGGCAGCTTCAGCGAGATGATTCGCATTTGTTGCTCCCTTAGAAAGCACGAACAAGGTCGGTCCAGATCCCGAAATGCCCATACCAAGCGCGCCCGCTTCTTTCAAAGCCTCACGAACCTCATAAAATCCTGGAATTAAAACGGCCCTATATGGTTCGGCGATCACGTCCTTCAGTGACCGGGAGATCAGGTCATAATCCTGCTGATACAGCCCGGCGATCAGCCCGGCTACATTTCCGGATTGGATCGTGGAAAGCACCATGGGAATCTGATTACGCAGAACTGATCTCGAATCAGCGGTTTTCAGTTCAAAATGAGGGTGAAGGAGCATGCAATACAATTCCTCTGGAACATGAAGTTTGATTACATCCAACGGATGGTAATCCCGGATCAACACAAATCCACCGAGCAAACTTGGGGCGACATTGTCCGCATGACCAGCTCCGCAAGCCACTTTTTCAGCTTCGATCGCAAATGGCAATAATTCCATTTTTGTAAAGGGGTTTCCCAGGAGGTGATTGGCTGCTTCTAGGGCGGCCACAGCACTTGCTGCACTCGAGCCCATCCCAGACCCTAATGGAAGTCCTTTTTGAAGGTAAATATCAATTCCGGGATTAATTCCCAGGGCATCAAGCATAGTCTGTATTGCTACTGCACAGGTATTTTTTCCCACCTCCAGGGGAAGTCTCCCTGCATCTCCTGTAATTGATTTCACCTGAAGTCCCGGTTCGGATTTGGTCCGCAACTCCACTGTATCTCCCAGGGCATCGATGGCAAAACCCAGAATATCAAACCCGCAGGACACATTGGCTACGGTAGCCGGCGCAAAAGCTCTGACTCTATCCATTATTCCCTGGTGTAATTACCGATTCTAATCACATCTGCGAAGACGCCTGCGGCAGTCACATCGGCTCCTGCTCCCGGACCTCTGATGATCATAGGTCGGTCATGGTATCGATCTGTGGTAAGCAGAATCATATTATCGCTTCCACTTAGACTACTGAATGGATGTGCCAAAGGAATGGAATTCAATCCCACTTTGGCTTTACCGTTCTCCAAAGTTGCCATGAACCGTAGGCGCTCTTCCTTTGCTTCAGCATTGGCAAGCAAATCGGCAAATTCACCATCATGAGTTTTCAGGTTTTCGAAAAACTCAGCAACAGAAGCAGTGTTTTTACAATCCTCCGGCACCATACTCTGGATCGTAATATCATTGAATTCGAGTGTTTGCTCGGCCTCTCTGCCCAGAATCAAGATCTTTCGCGCCACATCCATTCCACTAAGATCATCTCTTGGATCCGGTTCGGTAAAACCTTTTTCTTTTGCCTCCTGGACAACCTCCGAGAATGACTTCCCATTTTCAAGTTCTGAAAAAATAAAATTCATTGACCCACTAAGCACCGCCTCGATCTTAATGATTCGATCTCCGGAAAGCATCAGATCCTGAAGTGTATTGATCACAGGAAGACCTGCTGCTACATTGGTCTCATAAAGAAATTTGACCCCTCGCTTTTTAGCCAATTTCTTCAAGGACAAATACTGATTCATGGATCCCGAATTGGCTTTCTTATTAGGTGTCACGATGGCCACCTTGGCTTCAAGTATTTTGGAGTACAGTTCGGCCACATCCTGGCTTGCTGTACAATCCACAAATACAGAATTAGAAAAATTCATTTCTTCCATCTTCGCGATAAAGCGATTCAGGTCAGTTTTGTCATCTACTTCACTCAATTGATAAGGCTGCTTCAGATCAAACCCATCCTCATGGAATGCCATAAACCGACTGTTTGCCAAGCCGTGAATTTGAATATCCAACTCATTTTCCCCACGCAATTTCTCCTGTTGATTGGCGATCATTTTGATCAATGCCTGGCCGATCAATCCGGTACCCACTAAAAAGACGTGGAGCACTTTATTTTCAGAGAGAAAAAAGGCCTCATGGAGCGCATTTAGAGCTTTCTGCAAATCCGCCTGGGGAATTACCGCAGATATATTCAGCTCCGAACTTCCCTGGGCAATGGCAGCCACATTGATATTATTTCTTCCCAATGCCCGAAACATCCTTCCCGATGCACCCGGATTCTGTTTCATATTTTCACCCACCACCGCAATGGTGGCCAAGTTGTGAAGAAGCGTAACTTCTTCCATTTCCCCGGATTTGATTTCATAGTAAAACTCCCTTTCTACCGCTTCTTTGGCAAGCAAAGCTTCAAATGTCTTAATCGCTAGGCAAATACTATGTTCAGAGGATGCCTGAGAGATTAATAAAATATTGACTTTGGCCTCGGCTAAGGCTTTAAATACCCTGCTGCTTGCCACTGCAGAATCCATCAAGCCAGCGCCCTGTACGGTCACTATAGAAATATTGGATATCGAACTGATCCCTTTGATCAAGGGTCCTCCGCTCACCTCTCCATTGATCATCGTACCCGGGTTTCCCGGGTCGAAAGTGTTTTTGATGTAAATCGGAATATTCCGCTTCATCGCCGGCTGCATGGTCGCCGGGAAAATGACTTTGGCGCCAAAGTGAGACAGCTCCATAGCCTCATTATAGCTTAACTGCGGAATAGTAAATGCGGTATATACCAATCGCGGATCTGCAGTCAACACTCCGGAGACATCTGTCCAGATTTCCAGATCTTGAGCCTCCAGCGCACCGGCAAAAATTGCTGCGGTATAATCCGACCCCGATCGACCTAGGGTAGTCGTCTCACCTTTGGCAGTAGAAGCAATGAAACCAGTAATAACCTTGACTCCTTCGTGTTTGGAAAAATAAGCTTTGATTCGCTCGTTGGTTATTTCAAAATCCACCTTGGCTTGACCAAATCGGTCATTGGTACGGATCAGATCCCTCGCATCCAGAAATTGAGCCCGTATCCCCTGCGCTGTCATTGCCTCCGATAAAATATAAGCCGAAAGGCGCTCGCCGAAACTTGCCACGTAATCCAAAGTACGTGGGGAATTTTCCTTGATGAGGTAGATTCCATGAAATAAATCTTCCAATTCTTTGAATCGAACCTTGACATAAGTCATTACTGTCGATTGGTTGTGCACACCAATGAGCTGACGGACCAAAGTCAGGTGCTTCTCCTCCAAGGTCTGAAGCAAATCCCTATAGACTTCATCTCCTTCCCGGGCCAATCGGGCAATTTCCAGAAGACTCTCCGTGACACCACCAAATGCGGAAAAAATAACGGCCATTTCACTTTGCTTGAGCTTGTCCTGAATAATGGAAAATACTCGCTTGATATTTTCATGGTTCGCTATGGACGAACCTCCAAACTTGATGATTTTCATGATTTCACTGAAATTAAATTCTAAAATTGATTCAGCCTGTTTTAGGCCTTGGGGGCGGGTACTTTATAGATAGGACGGGATCAACCCGTAATGGTGGTACACATCCCAAGGGTGGCAGAAAAAAAAGTGCAAGCGCCCATCTCCGTAATCGGAAATCGGATTTCATTAAATGAATAATTCGCTGCAAATACCATAATTGGGAAATTGACTTGACAATCTTACTGCCAAAATCTCAATTAGCCAAACAAATCATTAGAGTTTTTCAAAAAAATAGCCTGAATGTTTACCGAAAAATCAAAAAATCAGGAAAAGGATTAGCGGATTATCTCTAACCTGAATTCTCAAAGAACTGATTTTTCGTTAACTTAAAATGATCATTGTAATTTTTACGAAAATCCAAATTCCATGAAAGCAATCAAATCATTCACTTTCGTACTGCTCTTTTTACTCATCAATAGTTGTGGTACCAATAAAGCAATCAATCCGCTAAATTCTCTGATCCAAAACTCTTGGGCTTTACATTCTGTATTGGGAGAAAGTCTAGACATGAGTCAGTTTGACCAAGGAGTACCTTCACTGGACTTCCTGGAAGGGGGCAGGTTGGCCGGCTTTTCAGGGTGCAATAATTTTTCTGGGAGTTTCTCTTTGGAAGGAAACAATATCCGACTGGATCCGGGAGCAATTACAAGAAGAGCTTGCGCGGATAGTGGAGAGCAAGTTTTCATTGCAGCTCTTGAGATTGCCAATAATCTGAAAATCAAAAAAGACCGACTGACGCTTTTGGATGGAGAGAAAGAACTGATGAGTTTTATCCCTAAATACGATTAAAAATGATCTGAAATCTTCATTGCTTTCCCTCTGAAATTCACTTCCTCGCCTTTTTTCTTTCCGATAAGTGTCTCTCCCAAGGGGGAACTCTCACTCAGCAAGAAGATTTTTTGTCCTGCTACATCAAGCTGTCCTAGACTCAGAGATATCAAAAATACATCATTACCCAAATGGACAAGACTTCCCTCTTTAATAGTCGGGGAGCTTTCTTTGATGGACTGCAATCTGCACAGTTCATCAAATTCAAACTTGGCTTGCTTCAGCTGCTTCTCCACCGTAAGCAGGTCCTGAGTCATAGTTTCCCTGCCGGTTTCAAATTTATCTCCTGCGCTGCTCTTGGTGTCTTCCAGGATTCCGTCGTTGATGGCACGACGTTCCTCATCAAGCATTTTAATCTTCTCCTTTACTTTGGAAATGGCGGTCTCATAAACCTTTGCCTTTAATTCATTCATATGCTTACTGATTGCAAGGTTCCTTGCGACGGGTATCTATAATATATACTACTTTCCAGCCTTCGGCAAATTTGACCAACTGAAAGGAATTGACTCCACAATGGCTGAAATTGCCATTCAGATAAAATTCATACGGCGTCCAGGCGGTCGCCATCGGACCATCGATCTTGATTTGGTAATCCAGTATACGCTCGTCCAACTGGGTCTCGGCAGGAGTAGTTCCTATCCGCTTTACAAAATCCGCCACCGATCCGGCATTGACCTTTGGTCCTTCAGCTGTCATCGCGATGGTTTCCATTGAGGCATTTTCAGAGAAAACCGCTGCTATTTGTGCTGGATTTTTGGTACGCATCCCATCAAAAAGTGACTCAATCACTTTTTTCACTTCCTGCTCTGGACTTTGCGCAAAACCTGGAAGAGAAACTATTACAGAAAAAAGGACCAGAAAAAAAAGATTATTTCTCATTTGAAAGTGGATTAAACTTCTCCGTATAATTTGAAAGTAGTATTCTGAAGTGCCGGCGTATTCACAGCGAAATGCATAGATTCTGCGATATCTGTAGGAGTCACCCATTTACTGAAATCCAAATCCGGCATGTTTTTTCTGTTATCTGGCGTATCGATAATACTGGGTACAAATATATGCGATCGGATCGAGGTATCTTTCGTCTCTTCACCGACGATCTCAGCAAGATGGAAAATTAATTTCTTGCTCATGGCATAGGCGATTTTGCCAATGGCATCCTCCGCCTGAAGCGCAGGGCGGGCACCTACAAAAAGCATCGTTCCTTTTTTCTGGTTTTTCATGATTGGAAGAAAGCCCTTCACCAAATGGTAAGCACTGAAAAAATTTAGATTGATCATATACTCGAAATCCTTACGATTAGTCTCGGTGATTGACCCCATCGCAAATCCTCCGACGATCATCGCCAAGGCATCCACGTCCCCATATTGTAGGTGGTATTCTTTGATGAATTCAGCCACGGCATTTTCATCCGTCACATCCACTTCATAGCTGTCGTCTGCCTCTTCCACTTCTTCCTCTTTACCAGGATTTACCAAGGCTATTACATGATACCCCTCTCTTTTAAATTTCTCTACTACGGCTGTACCTAAGTTCCCTGCTGCTCCCGTTATTATTATATTTCTACTCATATTAATTAAGATTTGTGTCTTATTATTTCTAAAATTAGGCTTAATTTTTCAAAAAGGCATGAATCAGCTTAAATCCATCATTAAGAATAAAGAAAATGTAAGGAGACGAAACTTCGTAATCAAACTCGTTTTGCTTATTGCTTTAGAGTTTTTGTATGAAGGAAACACCTTCTTAAGTGACTTCATTTCAGAAAGAGTTTTCGTTCAGGCAGCACTTCGTGCATTGATATTTTTGCTGAGCGCAAATCTGATCATCTCCCTGGGAAGAATCGTGATCTTGAAATTTTATCTTCAAAAAACCGATGATCACAAAGTCCAGCCAAATTTTGTGATCGGAATAGACCGAATCTCGTGGATTCTGAATGTGAACGTCTTTCTAATTGCCCTGATGCTTGCCTTCAATATCAAACCCCTCGAGTTTTTAACCAGCATTACCATCGTAGCTGCTGCCATCGCTTTATTGACCAAGGATTACATCACCAACATAGTCAATGGCTTGATCATTATGTTCTCTGAGCAACTGGAGATCGGGGACAAAATCACGGTCGGGAAAACTACGGGATTCATAAGGGATATGACACTGGTCAATCTGGTCATGAAAGGCGAAACAGGCGAAATCATATTAGTGCCAAATAATCTGATTTTCAGTTCTGAAATAATCAATTATTCAAAAAACGATTCACACCAAGTCATCATGGATTCGGAAATACCTTTCCACTCCAAAGTTCAGTTAGAAGAGTTGGAGATTTTTCTTGCCAAAGCACTAGCCCCATTTTCCGATCGTGTATTTGTGGATGGAGCGCAGTTGAACATTCTGGACCGAAAGCCTGAAAGTCTGGTAGTTAGATTTCAGTTTCCTATCAAATCTGGTGAAAAGGAAATCGAAAAATCAGCTAAGCATGCCATCAATCAAGCGATAATCAACTGGTCTGATGAAAGAAGAAAAGCCTAATTATTTCGATTTAGTCTATCAGGTGGTTCGGTTGATTCCTGAAGGTAGAGTGACTAGCTATGGAACTATCGCCCATTATCTGGGGCTAAAAAGCGGTGCCCGAATGGTCGGCTATGCCATGAATGCAGCTCATTCACTACCCGATGTACCCGCCCACCGTGTGGTTAACAGAGTGGGCCTATTAACCGGCAAGCATCATTTTTCCACACCAACAAGAATGCAAGAACTTCTTGAAAAGGAAGGGCTCAAAATCGAAAATGACCAGATTCAAAACTTTGGCGACCACTTCTGGAATCCGGAAAATGAGCTGGGAATCTGATTATTTTTTGCGCAGCAAGTACAAGCCTATAAACATCAACAGTCCATTCAGAATTAAAACTTCGAATCCGAATTTATAGCCCCAAAACCAAGCTTCAGAATTGGCACTGATGAGGTAAGCCAATATTGGAGCAGCGACGGCAATGAAGGGGATTCCCTTGTCCCTGACCTCCCATTTGGTAAAAAGCCCAAAAGAATACAATCCCAATAGCGGCCCATAAGTATAGCCGGCAATGATGAAAACTGAATTGATAACGCTTTGATCATTGATCCAATGGAACAGGAGAATCACCAAAAACATGATAAATGTAAATACCAAATGGACAGATTTGCGGATTGCCACTCTTCGTTCCGCAGGATATTTCCGTTCTAATTCCAAAAAATCAATACAAAACGAAGTTGTCAATGCTGTCAGTGTGGAATCTGCACTGGAATATGCCGCAGCTGTGATTCCGAGCACAAAAATAATTCCTGCGAAAGCCGAAAAATGCTGCGTGGCAAGCATGGGAAACAGCTCATCAGTTTTGGAAGGGAGCGAAATCCCATTGGTCTCAGTGTATAAGTAAAGCATGACGCCCAGCGAAAGAAAAAGAAGATTTACGATGACAAGGATGATCGTAAACCAAAACATATTCTTTTGTGCATCTCCGATGTTTTTACAGGTCAGATTCTTCTGCATCATATCCTGATCCAAGCCTGTCATCACGATTGTGATAAAAGCTCCGGAAATAAATTGCTTGAAGAAATTGGTGCCGGCCTTCCAATCCCAATTGAATATTTTTGACCTCGGATCTCCGGATACCGAGGTAAAATAATCCTTAATTCCTTCAAATTTCAGTTCATTGCCGATCAGGAAAATACAAACCACTACCGCAGCCAACATGAAAAAAGTCTGTAAAGTATCGGTCCAGACCACTGTTTTGATTCCGCCACGGAAAGTATAAAGCCAAATCAAACCCACGGTGATCAATACCGAAACCCAAAAAGGAATTCCCAGAGGATCAAAAAGGATCAGCTGAAGAACCGATGCCACTAAAAAAACCCGAAGGGAAGAACCTAACGTACGTGAAAGGATGAAAAAAAAGGCTCCGGTTTTATAAGACCAAAAACCAAATCTGTCCTCCAGATACGAATAAATGGATATCAGATTGAGCCGGTAATACAGTGGTAAGAGCACCTTGGCAATGGTAAAATATCCTAAGGTATAACCCAAAACAACTTGGAAGTAAAAGAAGTTAGAATTACCTACCTCTCCGGGTACTGAAATGAAAGTCACTCCGGAAAGTGACGCCCCGATCATCCCAAAAGCTACCAGAAACCATGGTGACTGACGATCTCCAGTGAAAAAAGTATCTGCAGATACCCCTCTGGAAGTGAACCAGGATATCATAAAAAGCAGTACAAAATAACATGAAATGACTAGGAGAACAATTTGGGGATTCATAAAAGCGGGGCTGTCAGTTCGCGAAGTTGTCTAATATTCTTAATTTTGCAAAATGAATCAATTGAATGCAAACCATCCATTGTTTGAGGAAGAAGAAGTTCTTGTCGAGGAATTAACAGATCTGGATGCTTATGATTTGGTAGTCTATAATGACGATGTCAATACCTTTCAGCATGTGATCAATATTCTGATCAAAGTATGTGAGCACAGTGTAGAACAAGCTGAACAATGCACAATTATTATCCATTACAAGGGGAAATGTGCTGTAAAAAAGGGAGGCTATGAGGAGCTAAAACCACTTTGTGAGGCTATTTTAGATGCAGGAATCCAAGCCGCAATAGTTTAAATCAAGCACTTTCAGTGAATTTACCTTCCAGACTTATTGAAGACGCCGTAACCGAAATTTCCAGGCTTCCTGGTATTGGTAAAAAAACCGCGTTGAGACTTGCCCTACATCTACTCAAGCAGAATGAAATACACACAGAGGCACTTGCATTAGCACTTACCCGAATGCGATCGGAAATCCAATATTGCAGGACTTGCCACAATATTTCCGATGCCGAAGAATGCAGTATTTGCCTCAGTCATCGACGAGACAGCAGATTGATCTGTGTGGTAGAAGATATTCGGGATGTCTTGGCCATTGAAAACACCAATCAATTTTCGGGGAAGTATCATGTCTTGGGAGGAGTGATTTCACCAATTCAGGGTATTGGTCCTGAAGAATTGAAAATTGAATCCCTGATGGAAAGAATTGAAAAGCAAAGTTCAAAAGAACCTGTTCAGGAAGTGATTTTGGCTCTTTCTGCGACGATGGAAGCGGATACCACTTCTTTCTATCTGGCCAAAAGACTAAAAGAGAAAGGGGTAAAGGTAAGCACGATAGCCAGGGGAATTCCGGTAGGCGGAGAACTTGAATTTACCGATGAAGTGACCTTGGGAAGAAGTATCCTGACCAGAATAAATTATTCAAGTGAATAAATAATCGCTTGCAAAGAAGAAACTGAAGTCTATCTTTGCACTCCGTAAAAGGGGGATTAGCTCAGTTGGCTAGAGCGTCCCGACACAGGTCGGGAAGGTCATCTGTTCAAAAATCTAAATAAAATAAAGGGGGATTAGCTCAGCTGGCTAGAGCGCTACACTGGCAGTGTAGAGGTCATCGGTTCGACTCCGTTATCCTCCACAAAGGCTTGCAATTATTGCAGGCCTTTTTTATTCTGAAAGATGTACTTTATTTATATAATTTTTAGTTCCAAGACCAATAAATTCTATATCGGATCAACCGATAATTTGGATTCACGCCTAAAGCATCACAACTCCGGCCTGACACCTTCAACAAAATCCGGAGCTCCACATTGGGAGATAAAGTATACCGAGTCCTTACCAGACCGAAGCTCGGCACTCAAAAGAGAACTTAACATCAAGAAAAAGAAAAGCAGAAAATATATCGAATGGCTGATTTCGTCCACTGGCTAGAGCGTCCCGACATCTGTCGGGGAGGTCATCGGTTCGACTCCGTTATCCTCCACAAAGGCTTGCAATTATTGCAGGC
>CAZFSC010000033.1:0-8423 GCA_964521585.1 uncultured Limnohabitans sp. | reverse complement strand
AGAAAATATATCGAATGGCTGATTTCGTCCACTGGCTAGAGCGTCCCGACATCTGCCGGGGAGGTCATCGGTTAGACTCCGTTATCCTCCACAAAGGCTTGCAATTGTGGGGCTTTTTCCATTTTTTCCCACCCAAGCTATTTCTTTTTTTCAATGAGGTCTTTAGATTCTCTCCTCTTATGAAAAAATCCCAACTAAGCTATTGCTTGCTCGTTAACTCCTGAAAAGGATCCCAGCATGAAAAGATTAATTGCAATATTATTGATTGGCTGTTTTTTATTCAATTGCAGTTCGGAAGATCAAGAATGCCTGGATTCCAGAATGGGAGAGGAAATCAGCATCCAGGTTTTTGACACTGTTACTTATTGCAAAGACTCCTTTTGGATTACGTTCAATGATTATCCCAAAGACTCCAGATGTCCTTCTGATGTTACGTGCATTTGGGCCGGTTATGTGGAAGTTGAGTTATTAATTAATGAAAAAGGATCAGAGACCTCCTTGAAATTATCCACCGAACCTAGTGTAACAGGCCATCCTGTTAGTACTAGAATCGGGGATTATACTATTAAACTAATTGATGTAATCCCCTATCCTGCTACGAACATCCGGATTAACCCGGATCAGTATAAAGTGATACTGCTGGTTGAAAAGGCATCTTCCTGATTTTTTTCCTATTTTGAGAATTGATTCTGAACCTTGCCTCATGAATGCCTTCCGATTGATTTTTAAGCTGTGTGCTTTCTTTTTGCTTAGCTCATGCTCATGCGAACCTGAAAGCATTATAAAATTTGCCATGAGTGGAATGGAATCCATGATGGGCAAAGGTTTTTTGCCATCAGAAGAAATCCGACAGCTGGGTAATTTTCAGGGAATGAGCGTGAATTTAAGCACACAAAAAAACGGGGAAACTGTGGAATCAACCATATTTCTCAAATTAGAAAACGGAGATCCACTAATCCTCGGAAATCAACCTGAGGTTTTGGCTCGAAAATGTGCCGAGATTTATTTGAATGATTTCGAAAACTCCTCTAATTATTCCCAGATCACGGTCCAATTTCTCCAGACTGACCCCGGCAATCCCGAGAATTTTGCCATACAAGAATATACCTTTGAAACAGCTGATTTTTAACCACTCCAAACTCCATAATCATGAATATTCCTCAAGACTTTAAACAACCCCCGACTTCGCTTGGTGATTGGATCATCTCAGTCATCATCAGAAGAATCCCTCTGATTGGTTTAATCATGCTGATCGTTTGGGCTGTGGATAAAAACACCGAGCCCAATAAAGCCAACTGGGCCAAAGCGGAGTTGATCGTAAAATTAATTGGATTCTTGATCGTAATTATTTTTATCTCCATCATTGGCATAGGGTTTTTCACCAACTTTGCCGACCAGGTCGATTGGTAAGAGATTGATTGATATTATGATTAAAGCTTTATGTTCAGACATTGATGGAACACTTCTCAATTCCCTCAGAGATTTATCCCCGCGCCTGATTTCGGCAATCCAGCGGCTTCCTCAGGATTTTCCGGTGATTCTTGCCAGCTCCAGAATGCCGGATGCGATGCGACATTTATTGGTTGATTTGGGGAAAAGCCCCCAACCTCTTATTGCCTACAATGGAGGGTATGTCCTAGGTTCCAGCGGGGAAATTTTGGAGGATGTATCCATCCCTCTTCATCTGGTCGAAAAAATCCTTCGAATTACAGAAAAGTCCGATATCCATATCAGTTTATATCAGGGCGAAAACTGGTATGAAGAAAAAGATGATTACTGGTCACAAAGAGAGGTGAGAAACACGAAAGTGCAATGCACCTGGATGAAAGGACTCGAGGTGGTAGATCTTTGGAGTAAAGGAAAATCAGGCGCTCACAAAGTCATGTGCATGGGCAACTCGCAGGACATTGCCTGGCTATTTGGTGAATTACATTTTGAGCATTCGCTGGATCTACACCTTTACAGATCCAGTGATACCTATCTGGAAATTGCCCCCAAAGCAATTTCCAAAGCGACAGGATTGCGAAAAATCCTGACACATGAGTTTGATTTCGGAATGGAATCGGTCGTTGCTTTTGGGGACAATTACAATGACATCGATCTATTGCAGTCGGTAGGTTGGGGAGTCGCGGTGGACAATGCCCGTGCGGAAGTGAAAGCCGTAGCCAAAGAAATCACCCTACATCATAAAGAAGATGGAGTCGCCGCTACATTAGAAAAAATCATAAATCGGGAATTTTCAACCTATTGATTTAGAAATTCTGAATTTTAAAGAATTCCCGATCCATCTTCAACATCCTCGATTGCCCTTCCCAGAAAATCCTGAAATGGCTTCATTCGTTGAAATCCATCCAGGGCAATTGTGATGTATTTCCCGGAATCTATGTCCTTGTCAGACAATGGTCTGCTGAGGATAAAACTCTTCAGTTTCAAAAATTCGATGTACTCATGACTGGCATCGTAATCTCTGGGGCTGGTCTTGAGTTTTTCACCCTCAATCCCGGAATATACTTCCGAAATCTCCTTACTCGCCAATATCCGCTCGAGTTCTGCGCCGGAATAGTCAATCTCTTTCCTGATTTTTTTCAACACATCAGAACTTGGCATCCACAAACCTCCCCCGATAAATGAAGCGCCAGGCTGCACATGGACGTAATACCCCGGCCATTCTGCTTTTTTTCCTTTGGGAGAAAAATATGCCGAGAAATTATTTTTATAAGGATTCTTATTAGCTGAAAATCGAACGTCACGATTAATTCTAAAAACACAATCTTTGGGTTTGAATGCCGCCATCCCGGGTTCGAAAGCCTCCACACCCTTTAGCATTACGGCTACATCCTCAAGAAATTCCTCCCGGGAGTCGAGGTACCATTGCTTGTTGTCATCCATCCATTCCTTGGAATTATGGGCTGCCAAGGCAGACAAAAACTTAAGATACGGTCGCATAAAATCTTTTTAAAATGAGGTATGAGCAATTCTAAAATAACAACAAGTCAAAGACCTCCTGGTTTAAATAAAATCCACCAATCCCTCGAGCTTCATTCCCCTACTGCCTTTGATTAAAATCAGATAGTCTTCCAGTTTGCTATCTTCCAACCAGTTGCGTAGGGAAAAAGCATCCGGGAAATACAGGGCCTGGGGTGCTGCTTCCAATGCAGAAACGATCAGACTTCCCGTAAAACAAACCTTGTCGATCGGATAGGCACTGACAATCTCGCCCAACTTACGGTGCTCTTCTTCTGCATGCTCCCCCAACTCAAACATATCTCCCAGGATAATCATCTTGTGTTTTCTACCGGTCATTGTTCCAAAAGTACGGATCGCGACTTCCATACTCGAAGGATTGGCATTATAAGCATCCAGAATAATCAGATTGCTCCGCTTTTCGATCAGCTGGGAACGCATGTTGGCTGGCCGGTAATTCACTATCCCTTCGATTGCCTTTTCCATGGGTACGCCAAAGTATTTACCCAAGGTCAAAGCTGTCGCGATATTGCCAAAGTTATATTCTCCAATCAAAGCCGTAAGATGAATCTCATCTGATCCTTCTGCAGAAAATCTGACAAAAGGATCTGCCCCTTTAAATTCCACTTCGCAAAAATCTCCCTTGGCAGGATACAAAACCGGTTCTTCAAACCGCTTGGTCATATTGGACAAAACTGGATCCTGGGAATTGATAAAAACGGTCCCACGGTTGGCAATCAAGTGTTGGTAAAGCTCAGTTTTAGTTTTTAAAACTCCGGCAGGGCCACCCATCCCTTCCAAATGCGCTTTTCCGATATTGGTGATAAATCCGTGGGTAGGCTCAGCAATCTCACAAAGCTCCTGGATGTCGCCCTGCTTATTTGCTCCCATTTCGATAATGGCGATTTCATGTGCTTTATTAAGCTGCAGCAAAGTCAAAGGCACTCCGATATGGTTGTTGAGATTGCCTGTAGTGGCCAAGGTGTTGAACTTCTGCTTCAATACCGCATTTAATAATTCTTTTGAGGTCGTTTTCCCGTTTGAGCCAGTCAATCCGATGACTGGGATATCAAACTGATGACGGTGGTGATTAGCGAGTTTTTGAAGAGCAGAAAGCGAATCCTCCACTAAAAAATAGCGCTGATCTCCTTCAATCAGATGTTTGGATTCATCAATGACCACAGCAGAGGCTCCGATCTCCAATGCTTTGGCCGCAAATTCATTTGCATTGAAATTGGGCCCTTTCAGCGCAACGAAAACATTGCCGGGTGCGATCATCCGTGTATCGGTACTTACTCCTGTGCTTTTAAGAAAAGCGGCATACAAAGCAGGGATATTCATGGTAATCTTCTGGATTTATTCCCAAAATAAAGGAATCATTCACATCTTTGAAGCGAGACTCCCGTATTAATTTTAGTCTTTTCAATGCCTTCTCATGCGGAAAACCTGTTTTATTTTATTTTTCATCCTTTCATTCGGAGCAAATGCGCAAGAAATCTATAGTTTCGATAATCCCCTTGACATTGTAATCAACGACCAAGAACTTTCATCCCCATTCGCTGGAGGCATCAATTCTGCACAGATTCAGACCATGGATCTGACAGGCGATGGATCCGAGGAGTGGATTATCTGGGACATCAATTCCCGGCAGCTTCAGATTTTTCAAAAGACAGGGGACACCTTTAGCCACCTTCCCGCAATGAGCTATTTGTTTCCGGCCGACATTACTGGTTTCTTGAAATTGGTGGATTTTGACGGAGATGGCAAGAAAGATTTATTTACCGCAACAGCACTTGGAATAAAAGTTTATAAAAACACCAGCCAAGGCAATCAGATTTCATGGACTGTTTCTCAGAATTTCCTCCGAATAGACGGTTCTGGTAATATTCAGGTCAATAACCTGGACACACCACTCATTCAGGATTTGGATGGCGACGGCGATCTGGATCTGGTGATTTTCAATTTTGCTGCGGGGGATTATCTCGAATACTATAAGAACACCTCTTTCGAGAGAAAAGGGATTGCTGATGTGGATGGATTCGCCTTTCCGCAACGATTCTGGGGGAACTTTGTCTTCTGCGGTTGTAGCGGATTTTCCTTTGGCAGAACCTGTGCCGGAGCACCGATTGCTCCAAATGCAAGGCAAGTTGAAGCTCAGCGAGTCCAACATGCCGGCGGGCATTCCATCCTTTATCGTGATTTCAACGGGGACGGGCGCAGTGATCTGGTGCTCGGCAGAGATGAATGCAATTCGCTTTATTATCTTCCCAACCAAGGAACAGAGGCTCAACCTATTTTCAGTTCCTTTGAAACTTCACTTCCCGGTTTTGGAGAATTCCCCGTTTTTCCCCGCTTCCATTTGGGCCAACTGATTCAGGATCAGTTTATCATTTCCCTCAACACCAATGAGTCAGCATCCAATTTCGGGATCGACTTCGCCGAATCAATTGTCAACTTTAAACCTCAAGGAAATTCTGATTTTGGATACCTGCAGGGACAGATGCTGGATTTGGGCGAAAACACCCGGCCATTTTTCAAAGGAAATAAAAGTAGCGGGGAGTTGATATTGAGCGCAAATGTCACCTCCGGATCAGCCGTTAGAGCTCAATTGGAACGTTTTGCTTTCGCTGAGGGTGAATTCAGATTATTGGAAAAAGATTTCCTAAATCTCGCTGCACAAAATCTTCGGGATGCCCAATATCTGGAATTTCAGGATACCCAAAACCAAACCCATCGCTTGATTTCTGCTGTAGTCACAGAAAACAACATCCCCCGACAGCAACTTTATCGATCCGCCGGAGGATCAATAAATCCCATCTCCTTTTCCGGGTATGAACCTAAAGTGGGGGATTTCCTGCAAATTTTTAAAGTGCAGAATCAAAAAAATCACATGCTCGTAGCCAAACAAAACGGGGGTCTGGATCTTTATGAACTGAATTTAAGTGGTTCTTCGGCTACTCTTCTTCAACGGGATTTTCTTGGATTTCAGGACAATCCAGCCAACCGGAATTTAACGATTGCCGTCTCCGGCACACTTAAACCTAATCTCTATACCGTAGATCAAAATGGGAAGCTAGCTGTAATCAAAGACTTTATGAACTCGGACTCGCGCAGTCCGATTTTGATGGAGATTGGCAATCAAAATCTGGAAAGCCGATTGGGAAGAAACACCTGGATCGCGCTTGCGAATCCACTTTTTGAAGAATCTCCGGATTTGATCTTGGGAACCAAAGCCGGTGGAATGATCTACCTCAAATCGGTTGATGATTCTAATTCCGGTTTGGATGAATTTCTCGTCAAAATATATCCTAATCCCAGCGAGGGTCCTTTTCTGATCATTTCCAATCTACCGGCTACAGGACGTCTCCTCAATGCAATGGGTCAGATTCTTTTGGAGGAAATCAGCATCCCGGCAAATACTACTGTAGAGATCCAAACACAATTTTTAACTCCTGGATTGTATATTTTAAATCTGGAAGTGGATGGAAGATTTACCGAATCCAGAAAGATTTGGATCCGGTAATTACAGGATCGGCTTTGGGCAAATCCCTCAAAAATTCTAGCTTTCGGGAAAGAAATTTAATATGAAATATATTTACCTATTAGGAATTATAGGCTTATTCCTGGTTTCTTGCTCCAATGAGCCTGAAAATCCAGCCGACCAAGTTTTTATCAATGGCATTGTCTACACCGTGGATGAAGCTAATCCCAAAGCAGAAGCAGTTGCCGTAAAAGACGGTATGATTCAGGCTGTAGGATCTACTGAAGAAATCCAAGCCTTTGTGGGCGAGTCCACCGAAGTGATCGACCTGCAAGGCAAAACCATGACTCCAGGCTTTATCGAGTCGCATGCTCACCTGATGGGAATTGGCTACAATAAGCTGGAACTGGACCTCATGTACGTGAAAACCTACGATGAACTGGTCGAAAAGGTGGCCGAGGCTGTGGCAAAAGCCAAACCGGGTGACTGGATCACGGGACGAGGATGGCATCAGGACAAATGGATCGAGAAGCCTGAGAAAATGGTCAAAGGATTTCAAACCAATGACAAGCTCAATGAAGTCTCCAAAGACAATCCAGTTTTCCTCCGTCATGCCTCCGGTCATGCTTCTTTTGCAAACGCAAAAGCTCTGGAATTGGCGGGTATTTCCAACTTAAAGGGAGAGCGGCCAGGAGAAGTAGAAGGGGGAGAAATCATTCTGGATGATTTTGGAAACCCAACGGGTGTATTGACCGAACGTGCTTCGAATCTGGTCGGGAGATTAGTGCCCGAAGAAACTCCAGAAAGAGCCGAGGAAGCACTGACTTTAGCTTTGCAGGAATTGGTAGAAAAAGGGATTACTTCTTTCCATGATGCAGGCTCAGGTCAGGATGTGATTGATTTGGTACAGAAATTCAAAAATGAAGGCAAACTAACTGTTCGTCAGTACATCATGCTTACAGGGCGGGAGCCTGAACTTTTAGAAAAATGGTATTTGCGTGGACCTATGATTGATTCAGCCGATCACATGCTGACGGTGCGATCCATTAAACTGAATTGTGACGGAGCCTTGGGGCCTAGGGGAGCTTGGCTATTGGAGGACTATTACGATCGTCCAGGGCATCGTGGACACGAAACCCTTCCTATGTCTGTGGTGACAGAAGTTTCCGAAAAAGCACTCCCTTTGGGTTTTCAGGTTTGTTCACACGCCATTGGAGACCGGGCAAATCAGGAGATCCTGGATCGCTATGAAGCTGCTTTTGCCAAGTATCCCAGTGTTTCAGACCATAGATTCCGCATCGAGCATGCCCAACATATTCATCCAGATGATATCCCAAGATTTGGGGAACTGGGAGTCATCGCCGCCATGCAGGCGATTCACTTGAGCTCTGATCGTCCCTGGGCCATCGATCGATTGGGTGAACAGCGGATCATTGATGGAGCTTATGTATGGCAAAAACTGATGAAAACCGGAGCAGTAGTCACGAACGGCACAGATGCTCCAGTTGAGCCGGTAGATCCATTGCCTTCTTTTTACGCTTCAGTAACTCGAAAAACCTTGGAAGGACTGCCTGAAGGAGGCTATGAAGCTGATCAGAAAATGTCCCGTGAGGAGGCTTTGAAATCATACACGCTGAATGGAGCCTTTGCGGAGTTCGAGGAAGATTTCAAAGGATCCATCGAAGTAGGTAAAGCAGCTGATTTCACTGTTTTTGACAAAAATATCATGGAAGTACCGGAGGACGAGATATTGAAGACGAAGGTGGCAATGACGGTGATGGGGGGAAAGGTGGTTTATAAAAGTCAAGATTAAGAAGAGAAATTTTAAATAAATGCTTTTAGCTTTAGAATACTAAAAAGCAGGAAAATCTATTCGTAAACCAAATTAACGTCTCCTTTGCTTAAAATCCATTTTCGGGTTAAGCATTTCAAATTTCCCCTATTTTCCAATCTTAAAATCTGTATAAAAAATATGCGT
>CAZFSC010000032.1:0-27354 GCA_964521585.1 uncultured Limnohabitans sp. | reverse complement strand
TTTTTGAATGGGTTCAGTTTTAAACTCAGCGCTTCTTTGAATGATGACCAATGAATTTTTTTCCATCCAGAGCATATTCAAAAATTCAGCTCCGCGAATTCCTATTAGGGTGGCACAATTTGAAAATTCGACCACCTGTTCAAAAAATGACATGTTTCCTGGAACTACAATTTTAGAATTATAACCTAATTTTAGAAGATTTTGATGAATCTCTTCCACTCCAAGAAGACTTCTTCTAGTGGTTCCATAACCTTTGAACCAACGGGCATTTTTACCTTCCTTGGAATCAAGGATCGGAGGTGGGTCTGCTCGCTTCATCAGACAGATGTGTTTTTCTCTGACAGTAAATTCAGATAACCCTGCCAAAGACTGAAAGTGAGACCTTAAATTTTGGAAGTTTTCCTGAAGTATGAGTGGAAATTCTCCATAAAAATCTAGGTAATGATCCCATCGTGGAAGGATGATTTTATTTCTTTTTTCGACATAAAGATGATCGGCAAATATAGAGGTATGCTCTTTTCTAAGTGCATATTCTACTTTAAGAAGCCTTCGCTTTATTTTTGCTCGGTAGGATTTCCAGTTCTTGTTTGTTTCTCTAGAGCTTTTGTCTGTTAGATCAATGAATTTGTGGGGAATTTTCTGCTTGTTCAAATATTCCTCAAAAATGCGGTCAGTAAGCGGATTGCATTTATCCACTTGCAACTTAGAATTTTGCCAGTCCCGTGGATTTTTTTGTATCCATAGCACTGCCGGAAGAAGAAAACCAAGCGTGTAATGCCAATAATTCCCTAAATCTCCTCCGAGTCTTGAGTCAGCTTGAAAGATAACAGTTGAAAAATTTTTCACAGAAAGCGAGATTATTCCGCCATTCCATTCTTTAACAGAATACTTTAATGAGCCGAATTATTTTGAGTTAAAGGTTTAATCCTGGAGTTAAAATAAGAAAAAAATGATGATTGGGAGTCCTTTTGAGACCGTTTATTTTATTATTAAAAATTCAGTGGATCATTTTTAGGCAATGGATATTGACTTACATAGATCAAAATATTTGTTTTTGGTTTATAACAAAATGACTTCTAGCCTTTTCTTCCTATTTCAATTTTTCAGAGTATAAATTGATGCCTTTGGATTCTCACCAAAATCTGACTTTTATCATGTTTGCAGATGGTGATCATCAGATTTGGATTATTGCCTATCTAATAGCTTTGAAGGAAAGAATTAGAATTATGGAGTCAGAGATTTCCAACAGACCTGATTTTGAATTGCCTACCGAAATTATCAGGAAGATTCATAGCCAAACATTAGGAGCTGGTTTTGAACCCCAAGCTGAGCAATGTAATGAGGATAATGTACGAAGCGAGCCATCGTTATTTTCAGTAGATCTCAACAAAGCTCTGGAATGGCTTCATAGTCATGAATTGCCTAAACCCTTGGAAAAAGGAGTTTGTAAAGTGCCGGTTCTTTTGTTCGTACCTGATTTTTCCACAGATCATCTTTTGTTTCATTACGACGGCACTCCACAGTCGGCAAATTTGATCAGGAAATTTCTCTTTCTTTTTTCAAATCTGATTCAAAAAAGTAAGGCAACGATTATTTCCCCAAGCTTCATTCCCAAATCAAAAATCAAAGAAGAACAGGAAATCATCAACCAAGTCACCCAAGCTACAGCCGAGACCAGTTTCATCAAATTCAATTTTTTGAGAATAGGGGATTTTTGGTCCTATGCCGTCAAGCACGATTGTTCCTTATTAGTAACCACCAAAAACTACCAGGCAGACTTGGCAAAAGTTCTTTTTCATTTCTATAAAGGAAAGATATGGAGCGATCGGCTTTCTTTTTATCTGTCTGTATAAGTCATAGGATAAACTGATTTTCATCATGTTTTCTACCCCCTGTCAAGCCTAATTTTATCAAAAATTAAATCAAATGAATTCCTCTTTCACCTCGCATACTATTCAAAAATGCTACCATTGTGGGGAAGACTGCGGTCCCGATCAGTTGATCCATGAGGCAAAATCTTTCTGTTGCCAAGGGTGTAAACTTGTCTACGAGGTGCTCTCAGAAAATGATCTTTGCACGTATTATGATCTTGAGTCCCATCCGGGAGAGAGCCAAAAATTAAAAAATCAAGGCAAAAACAGATTTGATTATTTAGAGGATGCTGAAACTCAGTTAAGGCTTCTTGACTTTAGAAATGAATCGGAAAGTCATGTCACTTTTTATATTCCGATGATTCATTGTGCATCATGCATCTGGTTATTGGAAAATCTCTATCAGATTCATGCCGGTGTTTATTTCAGCAGAGTGGATTTCATCAGGAAGAAAGTTCAGATCAAATTTCATAACGAGAAAATTACTTTGAAGGAGCTGGTGAGTCTGCTCTCCACGATTGGCTATGAGCCAAAAATCAATCTTTCTGACCTAGACCATAAAGAAAGGAATCAGGTTGACAAGTCCACGATCAAACGCCTGGCAGTGGCGGGATTTTGCTTTGGAAACATGATGCTATTCAGCATCCCCGAGTATTTTTCAGAGGCAAGATTGATGGGAGAAGGGTTCAGAGGGCTTTTTAATTATCTCAATGTTTTGCTGTCGCTTCCTGTCGTATTTTATTCAGCCAGTGATTACTATCGCTCGGCCTGGAATTCGGTCAAGCAGCACAAGATCAACATGGATGTACCTATCGTACTGGGTATTATCGCACTTTTCCTGTATTCGCTCTGGGAAATCTTTGCCATGGACCAAGCTGGATATATGGATTCCCTTGGTGGCTTGCTTTTTTTCCTTCTTCTGGGGAAAATCTATCAACAAAAGACCTTTGCAACTCTGGAGTTTGATCGGGACTACAAGTCCTATTTCCCCATCGCAGTGACTCGAATGGTGCAGAATCGAGAAGAGGTAATTCCGCTTTCCAAGCTTCAGGTTGGTGATGTGATCATGGTTCGTGATGAAGAACTGATTCCAGCTGACTCCATTCTAGAGAGTAAGTCTGCGAGCATTGATTACAGTTTTGTGACTGGAGAAGAAATTCCAGTTCCCACTTCCAAGGGAACACTCGTCTATGCCGGAGGGCGTCAGAAAGGTGAACCTGTTTTGTTAACTGTTCAGAAATCCCCGTCTCAAGGATATCTAACTGACTTGTGGAATAATGAGGCATTTGAAAAGGATAAAAACCGATTACTGGAACCTCTTTCTGCCAGAATCAGTGGTGCTTTTACCTGGACTATTTTGGCCATAGCCGTAGTTGGATTTGGCTATTGGTTTCCTACTGATACCGCAATGGCTGTACGGGTTTTTGCATCCGTCCTGATCGTAGCCTGTCCGTGTGCCTTGGCGATGTCGACTCCTTTTACACTTGGAAATACGCTTCGGATTTTTGGTAAAAATAAATTTTACCTTAAAAATGCAAGTGTAGTTGAGCGGATGGCATTGGTCGATGCACTGGTTTTTGATAAAACAGGCACGCTTACCGATCCTGCAAATGCCAAAGTGGACTACCACGGGATTGAATTAAACGAAGAAACCTTACAGATTCTCAAAGCTATGGTTTCCCATTCTACACATCCTTTGAGTAATCGAATCAATCATTGGCTGGGAGAAATTAAGGGGATTCGATTGGATACAGTATTAGAGGTCAAAGGGAAAGGCATTGAAGCTACATACCAAAGTCAAGTTTTTCGATTGGGGTCCAAGGAATTTACAGGTTTTGGACCCGTCCCTCAGCCAGAAAATGGAAACTTGGTATTTCTTAGTGTAGAAAACCTGGAATTTGGCTATTTCCACATCCAATCAGGTCTTCGGGAAAATGCTCCAAATGTGATCCGGGATTTGGCGGCAGATTATGAATTACATCTGCTTTCAGGAGATCATCCCCACGAGCAGAAATCCCTTGGAAAGCAATTGGCAGCGGATATCCAATTCAATTTCAATCAGAGCCCAAAGGCAAAACTCGAATACCTTCAGAGGCTGAATCAAGTCCATCAATCGCTCATGGTCGGCGACGGTCTCAATGATGCCGGCGCCTTGCAGGAAAGTACTGTAGGAATAGCAGTTTCTGATCGGGTGAGCCATTTTTCTCCGGCAAGCGATGCGATTTTGGATGCTAAGTCATTTGCCAAACTCCCATCTTTTCTGTCCTTTTCAAAACGAAGCCGGTCGATCATCAAAGCAAGTTTCATCCTGAGTTTTCTATATAACATTATCGGGGTCAGTCTGGCAGTTCAGGGACTTCTCAGTCCGGTCATCTGTGCGATATTAATGCCACTCAGTAGTATTTCGGTTGTGGTCTTCACCACACTAGCGACGAATTATGCCGCTTGGCGCAAAGGACTTTTAAATCAAAAACCCATTTAAAATGGAAGTCATATTTCTACTCATAGCAATCAGCTTGATCCTCGCGGGGACCTTTCTTTTCCTTTTTTTTAAAGCGATAAAAGAAGGTCAGTTTGAGGATGATTACACACCTTCCATTCGAATACTATTTGAAAATCAACCTAAAAAAAAATCTAACAACAGTCCATCTCTAAAACCTAAGTCCAATGAATAATACTACGCTGGAGAGGTTCCACTACGACAATAAGATTGTCAAATATTTCGGAGCCGCTACGATAATCTGGGGGATCGTGGGAATGCTTGTAGGGGTAATCGCTGCTACACAGTTGTTCCTGCCTGAAGCTAATCTAGGTAATCCATACACTACTTTTGGGCGAATTCGACCCTTGCACACGAATGCAGTAATCTTCGCGTTTGTGGGCAATGCCATCTTTGCTGGAGTCTATTATTCCATGCCTAGATTGCTCAAAGCCCCGATGTGGAACAAGTTTCTGAGCTGGTTCCATTTCTGGGGTTGGCAGTTGATCATACTTGCTGCTGCCATTACGCTTCCTCTTGGACTCACTACATCCAAAGAATATGCGGAGCTAGAATGGCCAATTGACATTGCGATTGCACTGGTTTGGGTGGCTTTCGGAGCCAACATGATCGGAACATTGCTTAAGAGACGGGAGCGTCATATGTATGTTGCGATTTGGTTTTACCTCGCTTCATTCATCACCGTGGCAGTCCTTCACATTGTCAATTCCCTTTCGCTACCTGTTTCCTTTATGAAAAGTTACTCTGCCTACGCCGGAGTTCAGGATGCGCTGGTACAGTGGTGGTACGGGCACAATGCCGTCGCATTTTTCCTTACCACTCCATTCTTAGGCTTGATGTATTATTTCTTGCCAAAAGCAGCTAATCGACCTGTTTATTCCTATAAACTATCGATCGTTCACTTTTGGTCCCTGATCTTTATTTACATGTGGGCCGGTCCCCATCACCTGCTCTACACCTCACTTCCGGAGTGGGCGCAAGTACTGGGAGTAGCATTCTCGGTGATGTTGTTAGCGCCTTCGTGGGGTGGGATGGTCAATGGATTGTTGACTTTGCGTGGAGCTTGGGACAAAGTGCGGACTGAGCCAGTTTTGAAATTCATGGTCGTAGCGATTACAGCTTATGGCATGGCCACATTTGAAGGCCCCATGCTATCCCTTAAAAATGTAAATGCCATAGCACACTACACGGATTGGATCGTGGCTCACGTCCACATCGGTGGGTTGGGATGGAACGGATTTCTGACTTTTGGAATGCTGTATTGGATGTGGCCCAGATTATTCAATACAACAATCTATTCTACCAAAATGGCCAATACGCATTTTTGGCTAGGCACTTTGGGTATCCTTTTTTATGCACTACCGATGTATGTGGCAGCTTTGACCCAATTTTTAATGTTGCGGGAATTTGACGAAATGGGAAGACTCGCTTATGGCAACTTCCTTCAGACAGTAGTGGAATTAGTACCCATGTATATGCTCCGGGCATTTGGAGGACTTCTTTACCTCAGCGGAGCCATCTTGATGATGTATAACATGTACAAAACTGCCAAGCAGGGTGTCTTTCAGGAAAGTGAAGAAGATGAAGCATTTCCAATGGTAGGGAGCTACAATGCCACGGGAGAGTTTTGGCACAGGGCATGGGAAAGAAAGCCTATTTTCTTTACCATCATGGCTACTGGAGCCATATTAATCGGAGGTGCTATTGAGATTATCCCTACGATACTTGTGAAATCGAATGTTCCGACCATCAGCTCGGTGAAACCATATACCCCATTGGAACTGGAGGGTAGAGATCTGTACATCGCCAACGGATGCGTAGGCTGTCACTCTCAGATGGTAAGACCTTTCCGATTTGAGACCGAACGATATGGAGAGTATTCCAAAGCAGGAGAATTTGTTTATGACCGACCCTTCTTGTGGGGTTCCAAGCGTACAGGCCCGGATCTCCATCGGGTAGGAATGAAATACCCAGACAGCTGGCATTATTTCCATATGCAAGACCCACGCAGTATGTCACCGGGCTCGTTGATGCCTCCTTACCCCTGGATGATAACCAACGAAGTGGATTATTCTGATCTTCCTGCCAAGATTAGAACCATGCAAAAACTGGGCGTTCCCTATCCGGAGGGCTATGATCAGATCGCTATAAACGACCTCAATTCGCAGGCAGACAAAGTCGTCAGAAACCTGAAGGAAGCTGGGGTAGAAGTCAAGCCAAATACCGAAATAGTAGCGCTTATCGCTTATTTACAGCGCTTGGGAACAGATATCAAAGCTAATACCGCATCGAATTAAACCTGAGGAATCATGTATAAAGAAGTATTAAGATCAATCGAAAATGTGGAGATATTTCCGATCATCTCCCTGGTCATATTTGTCCTGTTCTTTATCGGTATTACGATTTGGGCCATACTGGTGCCCAAAGAATATGTGTCGCATATGGAATCCCTTCCACTGGAAGAAGAGAAATTAACTCAAGAGAAGCCATGAAAAAATACCTGTTTTTCCCAATCCTAGCATGCTCAATGATTCCCTCTTTAGCTTGGGCACAAAATGAAAGTACAGCCAGTGAGTCGTTTTGGAAGAGTCTCGATTCCAGTGAATTGACGCTGCTGATTATTCTTGCAGTGATTTTAGGAGTAATCCTGCTTCTGTTGGTCCTGATCATCTACCTGATGTCTTTTATGAATATGGTCCTGCAAAAAGAAAGTGCGGATACGTCCGATGAACCTTCCTGGTGGGAGAAATTCAAGCGGCGCTTTGTATTCGGAGTGGATGAGGAGCCTGAAAGTATCTCTGAAAAGAAAAAAGTCATGGCTGACCATTCTTATGACGGTATCACAGAGTTGGACAACTTCATGCCCCCCTGGCTTCAATATATTTTTATCGGCACAGTCATTTTCGGTGTATGGTACTTTGTGTATTACTCCGTATTGGGAATAGGGCTCACCGGCGTGGAAGAATATCAGGAAGAACTCAGGATAGAAGCCCAATTGGCCGCCGAGCGAAGTGCTAATGCCTTAGCCAGCATTGATGAAAACTCTGTCGTATTTGATGAATCGCCTGAAGCGATCAGTTCGGGTAAAACGATCTTTGAACAAAATTGTGCCGCCTGTCATGCGATAGATGGCGGAGGTGGGGTGGGGCCTAACCTGACAGATCCATACTGGATTCATGGGGGAGGTATTTCTGATATTTTCAAGGTGGTTAAAAATGGGGTAATTGAAAAGGGAATGGTTCCTTGGGAGGATCAATTGACCCCGGTGGAAATCCAGAATGTCTCAAGCTACATACTGACTCTTGAAGGTACCGATCCGGCTAGTCCAAAAGCTCCCCAAGGAGAACTTTATGTAGAAACAGCCCCTGAGCAAAACAATCCTCCAGCGAATGACAGTACCGCTGTTGCGATATCAGAATAAAAAAATAACCTGCCGGAAATAATCTTTTCCGGCAGGAAACCAATCAAATCATGGCCAAGAAAAATCCACATATAGATCCCCAGTCTTTCAGAGATGCTTTGGCAACTGTCCAGGAAGACGGGAAACGAAATTGGATTTATCCAAAAAAGGTTTCTGGATTTTTCTATAAATCCCGCACTTACCTTTCCTGGATTTTACTTGCCATTTTATTTGCAGGACCCTTTATTCAGGTAGATGGCAGGCCATATATGCTTTTCAATATTTTTGAGCGGAAGTTCATCATTTTTGGAGCAGTATTTTGGCCTCAGGATACCTATTTATTGATATTTCTGCTTTTGATTTTGGTGGTATTTATCATCTTGTTTACGGTGGTTTTTGGACGGATTTTCTGTGGGTGGTTTTGTCCTCAGACCTTATTCATGGAGATGGTTTTCAGGAAAATCGAATACTTCATTGAAGGAGATTTTAACCAACAGCGTAGATTGAACGAGGGGCCATGGACTACAGAAAAGATCACCAAAAAAGTAATCAAAATCGGACTGTTTGGCTTGATTTCGCTGCTGATCGGACATTTGGTGATGGCCTATTTAATCGGCATAGATCAGGTTAAAACAATTGTCAGTCAGCCTCCAAGCGCTAATATGGCAGGTTTCATTGGCTTGATTGTTTTTTCGGCAATTTTCATGTTCGTTTTTTCTTGGTTTCGGGAGCAGGTTTGCTTGGTGGTCTGTCCCTACGGAAGATTGCAGGGAGTGCTCCTGGATAATAATTCCATCAACGTGATGTATGATTACATACGCGGTGAGCCGAGGGCACCGATCCGGAAAAACGAACCAGACTTAGTACCCAAAGGCGATTGCATCGATTGTACACTTTGCGTACAAGTATGTCCAACTGGTATCGATATCCGGAATGGAACCCAAATGGAATGTGTCAATTGCACCGCTTGTATAGATGCCTGTGATGCAGTGATGGTCAAAGTAAACCGGCCTAAGGGTCTTATCCGATATGCTTCAGAGAATAGTATCAAAGAAGGATTTCAAAAATTGATTACCGGCAGGGTAAAAGGTTATATCGTTGCATTGTTGGTACTTAGTGTGGCTTTCGTCTCATTACTGCTTACCAGGGATGATATCAAAGCCACTGTTACGCGTTTTCCTGGGATGACTTACCAAGAGCGGGAAGATGGTACGATCAGTAATCTCTATCAGATCACTCTGATCAACAAGACCTTTGAGCCCCAGACGGTACAGCTGGAACCTCTCAGCAAGGACATGCAATTGGAGATTCTTGGGACACAAGAGTTTATCCTCGAGCCACAGTCAAAATTTGAAGGAAGGTTCTTTTTGGTCAAAAATCAAGACGAGATTAAAGTCAATCAGGAAGAAGTAAACCTCTCTTTGATCTATCAGGGTGAGGAAATAGATAAAATCAAAACCAATTTCACAGCGCCTGTGAAATCTAACTAAAAGAATTATGGATTGGGGAAAAGGAATTTTATTGAGCATCATTGCTTTTGTGGCTGTGATCATGACTATGGTAGTCATATCGGTCAGAATGGAAGGAATTGAACTGGTGACAGAAAATTATTACGAAGCCGAAATCAAATATCAAGACCGGATAGACGAGACGAATTCCGCCCTTGATTTGAACCGACAGGTAATCGCGTACAGCGCGGCGTCAAAGGTATTGACACTCGATCTGCCCAGCGGATCTACAGGAACGCTTCAGCTATTTAGACCTTCTGATTCCAGATTGGACCGGGAGATTATCCTCAATGTCACCGAACCCGGCATCACTTCATTGCCTTTGCATGAGCTCAAGTCTGGCTATTGGAGAATCAAACTGAGCTGGAAAGAAGGAAGTGAGAAGTATTACGAAGAGAAAAAAATATCGATTTAAATGCTTTGGACTGCGTTTCTTCTTGGTTTCTTAGGCTCATTTCATTGCATTGGAATGTGTGGTCCAATCGCTTTGGCGATAAACAAAGGAAAAGGCAGTTATTTCTTTGCCTCAAAAATCCTATATAATCTCGGTCGAAGCCTGACCTATGCACTTTTGGGATTTGTTGTTGGAGCCTTGGGTTTTTCGCTTTCCTTGGCCGGAATTCAGCAGGGCTTTTCCATTGCAATGGGAGTGCTGATCATACTTATGGCTATCAGCTATAAGCATTCTGATCAGATTTTGAGTTTCCCGATACTTTCTCGTTTGGTTATTTGGCTGAAAAGCCAGTTAGGAAAATATCTAAAAGCGGGAAGCCCCGCAGGTTTTATCGGGGCTGGAATAGCGAATGGATTGCTTCCCTGCGGAATGGTTTATATGGCTTTGCTGGCCGCATTAGGATTGCAAAGCCCGGTGAATGGAGCTATTTATATGTTTTTCTTTGGACTAGGGACCATTCCACTTTTGATTGCACTAATGACCTCTGTTAGTCTGATCACAATTTCGCAACGACAAATTTTCCAAAGAGCGATTCCCTATGTGGGAGCACTGATCGGCATCATTTTCATCTTTCGCGGGCTGGGTTTGGGACTTCATGGTTTCAGTCCTGATCTGGAGATTTTCAACTATGGTGCAGAGCAAATTGAAATCACCTTATGCCGTTAAATTGCTTTACTGAATCGCACGGCTTCCTCCTGATTTTTGATTAAGCGTAAGTCCAGCTGCATACAAATGTTCCGTACCAGAGACATCCCATTTTCCAGGACTTGAATCTTGTTTCCCGAAAGTTTCAATAAACCATCGCGTTCCATTTCTCTCAGATTCGACAGGTTTTGAGTACTGAGCTTTTTCAAAAGTGGTCTTGGGATAGAGGCCTCTGTTCTGCAAATTAGGTCAAGGATACTTTCTTTTACCTTAAGATCTTCATAAGTCAATTCATGGCCTTTTTGAATAGCCCAATTCCCAGATTCCATTGCTTTCAGATAGTTCTCAATACCTTTCTCATTCTGGGCATAGCCTAAGTAAATATCACTTATACTGCTCGCGCCTAATCCAATCAGCATGCCAGAGGTAGATGTGGTGTAGCCCATAAAATTGCGATGGAGCTCTCCCCGGAGTTTTGCTTTGTTCAGCGGGTCATTCGGCTTCGCAAAGTGATCCATCCCGACTTCTTCAAATCCCCCATCCTTTAAAAGTTTTCTCCCTAATTCATAGAGCGCTCTTTTTTCCTGTTCATTCGGAAGAGCACTTTCAAAACTTTTCTGGGAAGGAAAGACTGATGGCAAATGAGCATAGCTATAGAATGCAATCCGATCGGGTGATAATTTCAGTACTTCCTCAAAGGTTTGCTGGAGCGTTTCCAAAGTTTGGTAGGGCAGCCCATAGATCAGGTCAAAGTTGATGGAAGTATAGCCAAGTGAGCGTGCGTTGTCAGTGGCTTCACGTACCTTTTGAGGTGGTTGGATTCGGTGAATGGCCTTTTGAACCAAGGGGTCAAAGTCCTGAATCCCAAAACTCACCCGATCAAAACCTAGTTTTGAAAGTGTTGCGAGATGCTCTCTGGTGGTGTTGTTGGGATGTCCTTCAAAACTGAACTCTGCATTTTCAAGGAGGTATGAGTCACTCATGATGGGGTTTAAAAGTGAAAAAAGTGATTCGGGACTGAAAAAGGTTGGAGTTCCCCCGCCGAGATGAATCCCCGCCAATTTGGGTTTTTCGGTGAAAAGTCCCAAATATTTCTTCCATTCAGCCAATACGGCTTTGATATAGGTAGATTCTACAGCGTGATTCTTAGTGATTCTTTTGGTGCATCCGCAATAAGTGCAGAGACTTTCACAAAAAGGCAAATGGATATAAAGAGAGATTCCTTCAGTTTTTCCGAAGGAAGAAAAGGATTTTTTCACCAATTCTTCCCAGTTTTTTCCGCTGAGGTTATTTTCCCAGAATGGTACGGTGGGATACGAGGTATATCTAGGCGCAGGTATATTATATTTCTGGATTAATTCTTTAGAAATAGCCATGTTTCGGTTTTTAAGTCTATGGACAAAGATCGGCCTTGAACTCTGCTGATTTCTTGATTCAAACCAGTTCAAAAACTGACAATTATCAGTTTTTAGGCTTGTGGAAAACCATTCGGTTTGGCCCTTTCAGATTTCAAGAGGATCACTTAAATTGGAAGAACTATCAGAACATATTCCAAATGAGCGGTTTAAAGAAAATTGGGTTTTTCAGTGCTTTGATTCTGCCCATCTTGTTGATTCTTGGGTTTTATCTGGGAGGATTAAATCTCCTTCTGATTCATGCGTTTGTGTTTTTACTGGTCCCTTTGATGGATTACCTGATCAGTACAGATCGGGAAAATGTTCCCAGAGAAGCTGTTGGTCAGGTGACGAAGGAAAATTTTTACAGACTGATCACGTATCTCTGGGTTTATATTCAGCTAATTGTTTTGATTTGGGGCTTTTACATTGTGAGCACCCATGACTTGAGTCTGTTTGAGTGGATTGCTTTAAGTACCGGTATGGCGCTCGTGACAGGAGGGATCGGTATCACAGTAGCCCATGAATTAGGTCATAAACCGGATTCTTTAGAACAGGCCTATTCTAAATTTCTCTTGATGATGGTCTGCTATATGCACTTTTTCATTGAGCACAATCGCGGACATCATGTCCGGGTGGGTACTCCGGAGGACCCGGCCACTAGCCGTTATGGAGAAAATTTCTATTCCTTTTGGTACCGATCTGTGATTCAAGGATATAGGAGTGCTTGGGATCTTGAGCGTAAAAGATTGAAAAGAAGAGGTATACCATTTTGGTCAGTCCAGAATGAAATGATCAGATTCACGATTCTCCCGCTTCTCTTTGTCGCCATTGCCACGCTGATTTCCTCAGTTTTGATGGAAAGACTCGTATGGGAGGTTCCTGTTTTCTTTTTTGCCCAAAGTTTTCTCGGATTTTCACTCCTTGAATTGGTCAATTACCTGGAACATTATGGGATGGAGCGAAAGAAACTTGACACGGGAGTTTATGAGCAGGTGACTCCTTATCACTCTTGGAATGCCAGCCACATCGTCAGCAATTTTCTGTTATTTCAACTTCAAAGGCATTCGGATCATCATGCATTTGCATACAAGCGCTATCAGGTTTTGGATCATTATGAGGAAAGTCCCCAGCTCCCTGCAGGTTATTCCGCGATGATTATTCTGGCATTATTCCCTCCAGCCTGGTTTGCTGTGATGAATCCAAGACTGGCCGAATGGAAAGAGAAAACTTACGGAACCCAGGCTAATCCAGTAGAAAATTATTGAAGAAACTGCTCTTGAGAAGTAGCCAAACAAAGAACAAAAGAAATCCCCAAAACATGTAAATCCGATAATAGTCGGAAGTTTCTTTGTAGCGATTTTCCTGAATTTCTGTTTTTTCCAGACTGTCTATCCGGTCAAAGATATTCTCCAAAGCACTTTTATCAGAAGCCCGGTAGAATTCCCCATTCCCGATTTTGGCGATTTCCTTCAATGTGGTTTCATCCAAATAGCTTTCCACCATCTGTGGCCTACCAAAGAAGTCAGTACCATATGGGACCATCCCGTCCTTGCCCACAGCGATTGTATATATTTTGATATTCAGGGCAGAAGCCAGTTGCGCCGCAAATAATGGATCCACATTGCCCGCATTGCTTTCACCGTCACTGAGCAGAATCATGACTTTAGATGCTGATTCGGATTCTTTCATCCGGTTTGTTCCAGCGGCTAGCGCAGATCCGATAGCCGTACCTTTGGCTTCCATCATGTTGAAGCTGATTTCGCTGATCAGATCAGTCAAAAGCTTGTAATCATTGGTCAGGGGGGCCAGGGAAAAAGCCTCACCTGCAAAAACCACCATACCAATCCGGTCACCAAATCTTCCATTGATAAAGTCGACCGCAGTAGCTTTTGAAGCTTCCAATCGATTTGGTGAAAAATCCTGCAAGTCCATGGATTCGGAAATATCCATCACTAGCATGATATCAATGCCCTCTGTAAATTGCTCTACCCGCTCATTACTTCGCTGCGGTCTGCCCAGAGCTACGACCATCATGATGAGAAACAAGTAAAAGAAAAGCGTGGGTACGAGCCTCAAATAGGTCCAATAGTTGGTTTTCGAGACTGATTTCGGCAGGGAAAGTTCCAAAACCGGATTTTTCAGAAATTTTACAAACTTCCGAATCAGCATGAATGCCGGAATAATCCAGATAAGATTAAGAAAAAGCGGGTTTTCCCATTCGTAGGACTGGAAGGTCTCTGGCAAAAACCAAGACCAACTAAAAAACTCAGATAGTTGCTCTCTCATGCTTGTTTTTGCTATTTTTAATTTCAAATTTTTCTCTGGCCACCTCTAGCAGATAATCAGTGGCTGAATTTGTTTGCGAAGTCGTACCGGCATAGATTATCATATCGATGGCCCGAAGTGATTTGAAAATCTCGGGATCGTCCAATCGCTCTCCGATTTCACTGGATGTCCATTCTTTCACCGGTAAATCACTGATGCTTTCCATATAGCCTTTCCAGAGCCCGATGACCTCATCCGCCAATTCGATGGAAGGATTTTGGGTAAGCTGGGCTGTTTGGGCCTTCCATTTCTTTTCAAATTTCTTCCAGCGCCTTTTCTCATACAGTTGAGAAAGAAAGCTGCGGATTTGCTTGTTGAAAAGGAAGTAAAGCAGGAGTAAAAGCAGCAGCACGCCGCCAATCAATACAGATATAAAGATCCAGTTGAGTTTTTTATTCAGCGGCTGGTAAATATTGTTTTCCAGAAAATAAGGCTTCTCAGGAATGCTATCCACCGTGAGTTTCAACTTCAACTCTGCTTCAGGGGGAAAGTGAGTGATGCTGTCATACCTTGAAAACTCATAGACCGGAAGCGTCAAATACACACTAGGATCCAGGGAGAAATTTGACAGAAAATAGATGGTACTATCCTGCGTGATGCCGTCTTCGGTGTCTGAGATAAAGGTCTTTTTCTCAAGCAGCACCAGAGGTGAAAAATCATAACTCGAATCCGGGAAAATCACTTGGGTGAATTCAGGGTAGTTTGCCTTAAGGACATAGCCCACCCGTTCTCCCAATTTGGCAGAATCCTGCATGAAATAACCTTTGACAGTCACCTGTTGTGCTGACAAAATGAATGGAAATATAGAAATTAGAAGGAATAAGAGCTTTTTAGCCACGTTTCATGCTTTTATTTCTATACTTAAATAATTCGATCAGGGGAGTCACGATGTCTTGGGTAGTATCAATTGAAAGGTAATTGATCTGATTTTTTTTGCAAATATCCTTCAAATTTTCCCTTTCGGTAGTAAAGGTATCAGCAATTTTCTTTGAAAAGCTCCCAAAGGCAGTGTTTACCCAAGTTGTTTTGCCTCGTTCTTTGTCATAAACCGGAATGATTCCCAGTGATGGTAAAGCTGACTCTCGGGGATCTGTTAGTTGGATTGCCACAAGGTCATGTCGCTCGGCAAGTGCCCGGAAGGGACGCTCGTAATCAGAATCGATGAAATCCGAAATGACTACGACTATTGCCCGTTTTTTGATTAGATTCAAGGCAAAGGTAAACAGCCCATTCAAATCAGTCTTCAGGGAGTTGTTTTCATGTTCGAAGATTCCTTTGATTATTTTCACACCTTGTTTGCTTCCTTTTGCGGGTAGGATGAGTTTCTCCCTTTCATCTGAATAACTAATCAATCCCACTTGACTTCCTTCAAATACCGCAGCCAAAGTCAAAACGCCAGCAATGATTTTCCCCTGGTCGATCTTCCTGTTACCTTCCTGTCCTATATTTTGGCTGGCACTGATATCCAGCAAAAAAAACACAGATTGCTCCTTGTCTTCCCGAAAAGTCTTCACAAAAGTGCCATGGCCTTTTGCAGAAACCTTCCACTCGATCGTTCGTACATCATCCCCGTACTGATAGGGGCGAAGATCGTCAAACTCCAATCCCGAACCCTTGAATAGCGATTGATATTCCCCTTGAAGGTGGTTGTTAGCCACTTTCCGGATCATGATTTCGTATTTTCGGAGCTTACTGAATAAATTGGTCATTTCTGGGACTTTGAACCGACTAAGTTATGGTACTAAGCTGAATTATAAAATCCACCTTACACAAAGGGCGGGGCGAATTTCCGTTAAAAAAACCTAATTTTGATTGTGAAAAGATTCTTGATACTTAGTTTTTTCCTGCTCAGTCTTCAGGGGTGCAACTCAGAAGCACCTCCCAAAGGGGTGTTGCCGGAAGAAAAAATGGTGGAGGTGCTGATTGATATTCAGTTGACTGAAGGCATCGCTGGTGCTTTGCCCATTACCTACGATTCCTCACAGGTGCTTTACCGCTTGCTCGAGCAGGAGGTTTTTGAAAAGCACGAAGTTGAGGATTCAGTATTCACTCAAAGTATGATTTACTACCTCCAATATCCAGCCAAAATGGATGCGATTTATGCCCGGGTAGTAGACTCATTAAGTCTGAAGCAAGCCACTCTGAACGTGGTAGATCAATCTGATAACTAATGCTATATCCTTCAAATCTCGAACAAAAAATCAATTTTTTTAAAATCAAAGAAATCCTAAAGGCAGAATGCACTTCTTCTCTGGGGATGGATTATGTAGACAAAGTTTCTTTTTCATCTGATTACAATTTGGTGAGCAGATTGTTGGATCAGACGGAGGAGTTTCGAAAGATTCTGATTTCAGGAGAGGCTTTTCCCTCTTCCAATTTCACAAATCTTTATCCGTACCTCGAAAAGGCAAAACTTGAGAATTCCTTTTTGGATGCAGCGGATTTCCATGAAGTAAAACTCTCACTACAGACTTTGAGGGCATGCATTTCTTTTTTTCAGAAAAACGAAACAGAGTATCCTGTCTTATCCCAGCTGCTCGGCTTATTGATCGAATTGGATCTTGGCTTACTGAAGGCAATCGATGCTATCATCGATGAAAAAGGTCAAGTACGCAGCAATGCAAGCAAGGAACTCCAGCTTATCAGGGGGCAAATTCTGTACGAAGAAGGACGTCTTCGGAAAGTAATGGACCGGATTTTTAAGGAGGCTAGAGCCAAGGGATTGACTGCCGAAGACGCGCAGATGACCGTCCGATCCGGAAGATTAGTGATACCAGTGGCTGCTGAGAATAAGCGAAAGTTACGTGGTTTCATCCATGATGAATCGGCAACGGGCCAGACTGTTTTTATGGAACCGGAAGAAGCCTTGGATATCAATAATGAAATCCGGGATCTGGAATACATGGAGCGGAGGGAAATCATCAAGATTCTTACTCAACTCACTGATCGAATCCGTCCTGCAATTCCCGCTCTCAGAAAAGCGACGAATTTTTTGGGATTAATGGATTTCATTCGGGCTAAGGCCAAATTTGCCATCAAGACCGATGGAGCTAAGCCTGAGCTGGTCAAGGAGCGACAGCTTTCTTGGCGCAATGCGCGCCATCCGCTTTTAGAAATGGCGCTAAACTCCCAAGGCAAGAAAATCGTCCCGCTTCAGGTCAGTTTAGGGGGGCATGAACGCCTCCTGGTTATTTCCGGTCCCAATGCTGGGGGTAAATCTGTAACCTTGAAGACGGTCGCGCTTTTACAATTTATGCTTCAATGTGGTCTCTTGATTCCTGTAGCTCCCGACTCTAAAAGTTCGCTTTTCGATAATTTCTTTATTGATATAGGAGACGAGCAAAACCTGGAAAATGACCTAAGTACTTACAGTTCGCATTTGATGAGCATGAAGCATTTCTCTCAATTTGCGAACCGGAAGACCATCCTTTTTATTGATGAATTTGGTACAGGTACCGAGCCGCAGTTTGGAGGTGCCATAGCAGAATCTATTCTGTTGGCCCTAAATAAACTGGGTGCATTTGGAGTGATTACGACGCATTATGGAAATCTTAAGCAAGTTGCCAGCAAGAATCAGGGCCTGGTGAATGGAGCGATGAGATATGATGTGGATAAATTAGAACCACTTTATCAATTGGAAATTGGAAAACCAGGATCTTCTTTTGCTTTGGAAATTGCGACAAAAATCGGTATCCCGAAAGAGATCATTTCCTACGCCAAAGAGCAAATAGGGGAAGATCGGGTGCGTTATGATCGCTTGTTGACAAAGTTGGAAAATGAAAAAAATCAGTATTCTGGACTACTTGCCGAGGTTAAGGCAAAGGATAAATTATTGAAAACGAGGCTTCAGGAATATAATGAACTTAAAGAGACACTCGAGCTGACAAAGAAGAAATACATACAGCAGGCGAAAGAAGAGGCCAAGGTACTCCTAGATCAAACTAATAAAAAGATTGAAGCTACCATTCGTCAGATCAAAGAAGGAATGGCAGAAAAGGAAGTCACCAAGCAAGTCAGACAAGAGCTGGAAGAGTTTAAGGAAAAAATAAAACCCGAGAAAATAAGGGTTAAAAACCCAACTGTAACCGTTTTGGCAGGTGAAATCAAAGTGGGCGATTGGGTAAGGTTGAAAGACACTGAAGCGATTGCCGAAGTCCTTCAGATTAAAGGCAAGGAAGCGGAGATCTCCATTGGAGAGCTAAAGTCCAATGTCAAACTATCCCGGCTGGAGCGAATTTCCAATACCGAAATGAAAAAGGAAAAAAAGTCCATTTCCAACCGAGGCAATTACAATACGAATGAAAAGATGATGGATTTTTCCATGAATCTTGATCTGCGGGGAAAAAGAGGAGAGGAGATTCTCCCACTGATCCAGTCTTTCATAGATGAGGGATATATGCTTGGGATTAAAGATCTCAGGATAGTTCATGGCAAAGGAAATGGTATCCTAAGAGATTTGACCAGAAATTTTCTTCGAAATATGAGTCAGGTCAAATCGATGGAAGATGAACATGCAGATCGGGGGGGAGCAGGAGTGACTCTGGTAACTCTCAAATAAAAAAGGGAGTGAATATAGTTTATCCACTCCCTTTTTTCTGTTAAAGCTGCTTATTTTTTATTCAAATTAAATACATAATTACCAGCCACAGCAAACACTCCGTTGATTCTGGCTCCAGGAGCAGGGATAGCAAATGTCAGCCTTAGATTATCACCATTCCGGGTAAAAGATATTTCCCTTGAAGCCGCTGGTCGGGTACCAGTGAGGACAAATTTATCAAAATTACTTCCAACAAAGGACCAGTTTCCAGAATTGTCAAACAAGTCATTGTTGTTTCTGGTCGTGTAGGTTTTGCTAGAGCCGGAGTTTAAGATCAATTCAAAATTTGAATATAAATCAGTGACTGTGGCGCCATCTCGCTGCACTGAGCCACCTCCAGCTATCCCCCAAGTCAGGGTACCTGTTCCTGTAAGTGCTTCCACCGCCAGCTGCTCGGGGGTCTTTTGTGGAGTTGGATTAGGATTGTCACCTCCACATGCCTGAGCCATAAAAAGCACCACGGCTACCATCATCAGTCTGATCAATTTCAAATTCATGTTGTTTCCTTTTTTGACTACTGTAAAATGTAAAATTAAAGATAGAGATTTAAGTTCAAAGCTGTGTTTTACTTATAATCTTCCATCGCTATTTTTTGTTGGCAAAATTCATATTCTCTAGGTTCATTGGAACAGACTACCATAATTCTGTCTTTTGCAAAATCAGAAATCATTTGGTTGTACCAGCGGATTCCTTTCGAATCGAGATTAGATGTGGGTTCATCCAAAAATATCAAAGGAACTTCAGAAAGCAGGGCTAAACCTAATTTGACCCGCTGTTTCATTCCTGAAGAAAATTGAGCAATGGATTTTTGTGCGTGCTCTTTCAGATAAATGATTTCGAGTATTTCTTCTTTTTGGATGCCATTCAGCGGATCTTTGAATTTGAAATGAAATTCGATCAATTCGGATAGTGTAAATTCCTCAGGCAATTCCAGGTAAGGTGTGGAAATACACAAATGCTTGAACCAATCGCTCTCTGAGACAGACTTTTGGTCCAGTAAATACTGGATCTTACCGGAAGTGAGTGGAATCGCACCACTCAGGCATTTCAAGAGTGTAGATTTTCCCGAACCATTACTTCCGGTAATTGCAAGGGAATTTCCTGAAGAAAGCTGCAGTGTTAAATTTTTGAAAATCCATTCGTATTGGAAGCGTTTGGAGACTTCTTCAAGTTGGATTTTAAGCATTGTTTCAATTGATATAGCCTTTCATCACTCCACGCTCAGAAGATCGGATGAAGTTTAAGATTTCATCTCGCTCCTTCGTGGCAGGTAGGTTTACCTCGATCTCTTCAAGTGCCCTGGTGTTATTCATGCTATTGAGAAACAGGTACCGGTATACTTCCTGAATATGAGATATTGTCTCGCTTGTAAAGCCTCTTCTTCGAAGCCCTAGCGAATTCACACCTGCATAGGAGAGAGGCTCCCTAGCTGCTTTGGTAAATGGAGGAACGTCTTTTCGAACTAAAGATCCACCGGAAATCATGGAATGCATGCCTATTTTCACGAATTGGTGAATAGCGCTTGAGCCACCAACAATAGCCCAATCATCAATCAGGACATGTCCAGCAATCTGTACTGAATTGGCGATGATGACATTACTTCCGATCACGCAATCGTGAGCGACATGGACATAGGCCATTAGCAGGCAATTACTTCCCACGACGGTAGTTTGCTTGTCTACAGTGCCTCGGCTGATAGTGACACACTCACGGATTGTGGTATTGTCTCCGATCAGCACAGTTGAGTCTTCACCTTGAAATTTAAGGTCTTGAGGAATGCCGGCAATGACAGCACCTGGAAAAATCTTTACATTTTTCCCGATTCTGGCGCCAGGATAAATTGTGACATTCGAACCGATCCAGGAATCGTCTCCAATTTCCACGTTTTCGTGGATCATTGTAAATGGATCCACATGCACATTTTTCCCAATTTTGGCGTTAGGATCAAGGTATGCTAAAGGACTAATCATGCTTCTTTGCGGGTTATGCTTGCAGTCATCACGGCTTCACAAACTAGGGTATTTCCGACATAAGCCTCACCGCGCATTTTGGCGATTCCACGACGAATTGGTGCTAACAGTTCACATTTAAAAATCAGGGTATCTCCAGGAAGTACCATTTTTCTGAACTTACAATTTTCAATACCAAGAAAATAAGTCCAATAGTTCTCCGGATCATCTACCGTACTCAAAACTAATATCCCACCGGTTTGAGCCATGGCCTCGACTTGCAATACTCCAGGCATGACCGGATTGGATGGGAAGTGTCCCATGAAAAAGGGCTCATTGATTGTTACGTTTTTTACCCCTGCCACTACAGTTTCATCTAAATAAATGATTTTGTCCAAAAGCTGGAAAGGGTACCGGTGAGGGAGTATATTACTGATCTGGTTGATATCCATTACCGGAGGTAATTTGGGATCGTAATAAGGGATGTGCGAGGAAGAAGACTTTTCCATGGCACGTTTAAGTTTTTTTGCAAAAGCCACGTTGGCAGCATGTCCCGGCCTTGCGGCAAGTATTTGCGCTCGCATAGGTCTGCCTACCAATGCTAAATCCCCCACGACATCTAGTAATTTATGACGCGCAGGCTCATTTTTATAGCGAAGATCCACATTGTTGAGAATGCCTTCTTTCTTAACTTCAACTTTTTGTTTGTTGAACATTTTAGCCAAATGAACCAGCTCTTTTTCTTCAACAATTCTGTCCACCACTACAATAGCATTATTCAAATCCCCACCTTTGATCAGGTTTGAATTGTAAAGCATCTCCAGTTCATGAAGAAAACAAAAGGTACGGCAAGAGGCAATTTCGGATTTAAACTGACCGATATCTGTGATGGAAGCATGCTGGCTTCCCAAAACAGGAGAATTATAATCGACCATTACAGTGACTCTGTAATTGTCAGTAGGAAGGGCAACCATCTCCACTTCCCGAGCCACATCTTTATATTGAATGCTTTCCTGTACTTCAAAGAATCTTCTCAGTGCATTTTGCTCTTCAAACCCCGCTTCTTCAAGGACTTCAATAAATTTGATTGAAGAGCCATCCATGATCGGAGGCTCTGGGCCGTCGAGTTGAATCAGTACGTTGTCAATTTCTAATCCGACTAAAGCAGCCAAAACATGCTCTACAGTATATACTCTTGCGCCGTTTTGCTCGAGTGTAGTTCCTCTGGAGACATCCACTACCAAATCACAATCAGCATCTACGGTCGGTCTTCCTTCTAAATCTACCCGTTGAAATTTAATACCGTGATTTGGGGGGGCAGGTACGAAAGTCATATTTGAAATTACCCCGGTATGTAGTCCTACACCGGATAATTCTACTTGCTTTCGGATCGTATGTTGTTTTAATTTCATCTGATTTTTACAGCGTTCAGCTTGGCAAAGGCAGCAAATTTACTGCTTTTTTTCCAGTTCTTTCAACCGCTTCTCCAAGCCTTCCAGATTTTTAAAGATTGAATAGGACTTCAAAAAATTCTTGATGTCCAATCCGATGTACCCAAGTAAAGTTTGATTTGGCTTGACTATGTTCTTAGAAATGCCTGTATTGGCTCCTATTGTAGTATTATCGGCAATTTTTAAATGTCCTACAATTCCGGCTTTTCCTGCAATCACACAGTTTTTTCCAATCTCCGTGCTACCTGAAATTCCTGTCTGGGAGGCGATCACGGTGTTTTCGCCGATGATGACATTATGAGCAATCTGGACGAGGTTGTCTATTTTGACTCCTTTTCTTATAATAGTAGAGCCTAGTGTAGCGCAGTCAATCGTGGAATTACTTCCTACCACAACATCATCCTCTAGGATTACATTTCCGATCTGCGGAATGGTTTTATAGCTACCATCCGGCTGGGGCGCAAATCCAAATCCATCCGAACCTATCACCACACCAGGATGAATTTCACAGTTTTTCCCAATGACAGAATCTGAGCAGATTTTCGCACCTGCATGAATGATGGTATGGTCTCCAAGTTTTACTCCATCACCAATAAAAACGTGAGGGTGGATTTTTACATGATCTCCTATCTCACAGTTTTTGCCGATGTAAGAAAAAGCTCCTCGATAAATCTGAGTGCCTACTTTACTGCTTGGATCCAGATAAGACGGTTCTTCAATACCTTGCTTTCCTGATTTGACCAGTAGGGAATGGGCTTCTAAAAGCTTGGTGAATCCAGAGTAGGCATCTGTGACGCGGATCAGGTTTGTCTTAAGCGGTTTGGTAGGTACGAAATCTTTGGATACGATTACTGCGGTCGCCTCGGTATCGTAGATGAAGGGGGTGTATTTTTCATTTGCTAAAAAACTAATTCCCCCGGGCTTACCCTCCTGAATTTTATCAAGCCTAAAAACTTTTTGATTTTCATCACCTTCTACTTTTCCCTGAAGGATATTGGCTACCTGTGCTAAAGAAAACTCCATAGGCTTGTTTAATTGATTTAATAGTTCAAAGTTAAGCTTTTGGCTTTACATATATAATGTTTCTCCACGATTTTGCTCATTACCTTGATGTTCGGTAAATCCGCCGCTAAAGCGACGTCAATCACATTACCTTTTTTGGTAAGTATATTGATCCGGTCCTTTGCAAGGTATCCATAGTTGCTCACGGTACCATGGGAGAAGAAATACTCAAGATCTTCGGAGGGGATCTTTAATTTTTCAAGGGTGGTTTTTTGCATTTCTGCGACTTGATCAGGCGGATAATGCTCATTTGAGAAATTGATCTTGAAAAGATTTCGGGTAAGAAACATCTGGGAGATATTTCGAAGTACATAGTCAGGATGATTTTTCCAAAGTTTGATTGCTCCCCAAATATCAAAGTCGTCCAGTTCCAGAAATTTAGGGAGTAAAGTATCATCCGACTTAAAATCATCCAGATTGAATTCGTTATTTAGGAAGTAATCAAATTCAGCTGTCACCACCAATCGGGTACCTGATTTTCGAAGCATTTTGGCCCGATTGATTAGATTGATCAGCATTTTTTCCGCACTGACCGTGGTTTTGTGGAGGTAAACTTGCCAATACATCAGCCTTCTGGCACTGAGGAAATTTTCGATTGAGTAGATCCCTTTTTCCTCAATCACTACTTGGTCATTTTTCACATCCATCATTTTAATGATGCGATCAGCTCCGATGGTGCCTTCTGATACTCCCGTGAAGAAACAATCCCGCTGAAGATAATCCAGGCGATCAATATCTAGTTGACTGGATACTAATTGGTTGAAAAATTTACGTTCGTATTGATTCTTAAATATTCTTAAAGTTAGGTCTAACTTACCTCCGAGTTCTCGATTAAGCAGTTCAATGGAGAGGAGAGAAAGCTCCTCATGGGGGACGCCCTTAAGCAGGCTATATTCCAAAGCATGCGAAAAAGGACCATGCCCAATATCATGCAGAAGAATGGCAATCAGCGCTGCTTCATATTCATCATTGGAGATTTCCGTGCCTTTTATTCGTAGATTGTCTAGTGTAATGCTCATCAGGTGCATGGCACCGATCGCATGGTGAAACCGGGTATGAAGTGCACCAGGGTAGACAAAGTCTGTCAATCCCAGCTGCTTTATTCTTCTTAGCCTTTGAAAGAAGCGATGGTCAATTATGGTAAAAATCAACTCGCTGGGTATGGTGATAAACCCGTAAACTGGGTCATTAAGTATTTTCTGGCTTTTCAAGGAGGCCTGCTTTGATTGACTCAAAAGTAATTATTATTTTAAAAAGAAACAGGAACTGATATGTCTCAAAAATTCACAATTCTATGGGCAGATGACGAAATTGATCTGCTAAAGCCACATATTCTATTTTTGGAACAGCGAGGCTATAAGATTACTACAGTCAATTCAGGAGTGGACGCGATTGAAGAAGTAGAGAACAAAAATTTTGATGTGATTTTTCTGGACGAAATGATGCCGGGGATGACCGGTCTTGAGACCCTTCAGCAGATAAAGCTTATCAAACCGCAAATTCCCGTGGTAATGATCACCAAGAGTGAAGAGGAGCATATAATGGACGATGCCATCGGTAGCAAAATTGCAGACTATTTGATCAAGCCCATTAATCCAAGCCAAATCCTTCTTTCAGTAAAAAAGTTGCTGCAAAACAAGCAATTGATTGATGTGCATACCACTCAGAGTTACCAGCAGGATTTTATCAATCTGAGTATGGCTTTTGGAGATGCTGAAGATCATCGGGATTGGGCTGAGATTTATCGAAAACTCACCTATTGGGAAATGGAGATCGATGAGACCGAGAATAAAAGCATGCTGGAGGTTTTGGAATCGCAGAAAATTGAAGCGAATTCTAATTTTTCAAAATTTATAAAAGAAAATTACCTCAGCTGGATGGAGGAACGAAATAAGGAAAGACCCATCCTTTCTCCTCAGGTTATGAAAGAAAAGGTCTTTCCTCATGTGAAAGAAGGTAAGCCACTGTTTTTTATCGTGATTGATAATTTCAGGTTGGATCAGTGGGAGGACATTGAATCTTTGATCACTCCTTATTTTAATTTAAAAGAAAAAGACACCTATTATTCCATTCTTCCTACCACTACCGCTTTTGCCCGAAACTCCCTCTTCAGCGGAATGATGCCTATGGATATGGCTAGGTTCTATCCGCAATTTTGGGAAGATGAGGATTCTGAAGAAGGGAAAAATAATTTTGAAGAAGACTGGCTCCGGATAAATCTCGAGAAAAATCGCCTCCCCTTTAAGTTCTCTTATAATAAGATCATTCAATCGTATCAGGGAAAAGCGGTATTGGAGCAGTTTCATACGTTTCTGCAAAATGACTTGAATGTGTTGGTGTATAATTTCGTGGATATGGTGTCGCATGCAAGGACAGATATGAAAATGATCCGGGAATTGGCTCCGGATGAGGCTGCATACCGGTCTTTGACTTCCAGTTGGTTTGAGCACTCTTCTTTGTTTGAGTTGCTGAAGAGAATCCACGCTGCCGGAGCTGAAGTGATCATCACCACAGATCATGGCACTAAGCGGGTGAATAAGCCTTACCGAATTATCGGTGACAAAAAAGTAACTACTAATCTCCGCTACAAGCAGGGGAAAAACCTGAATTTCGAGCCGGGCAAAGTTTTCGAGATCAGAAAACCTGAAGAAGCTAAGCTGCCTAAATTGAATGTTTCTTCGAGCTATGTTTTTGCTGTGGAGGATTACTTTTTTGCATACCCCAATAATTACAATTATTATGTAAACTTCTACAAGGATACTTTTCAACATGGAGGTGTATCTTTGGAGGAAATGATTGTACCGATTGTACATCTTTCGCCAAAATAAAAATTAAAAAGTGACTCCTTTTTCCTATACGTTGCAGGAGATTGATCTTGCCGCCAAAAAAATAATTTCAGAAGCACAGGATGAGAAAATCTGGGTTTTTCAAGGTGAAATGGGAGCTGGTAAAACTACCCTGATCAAAGCTTTGGCTAAAGCCTATAGGATTCAGGATCAGGTGAGTAGTCCTACATTTGGTATTGTCAATCACTATGAAAACGAGGAGGGCCAGATATTTTATCATTTTGACTTTTACAGAATGGAAGATCCCTCCGAAGCATTGGATATTGGAATAGAAGAGTATTTTTATAGTGGGAATCATTGCTGGATCGAATGGGCTGAACGGATTGCCATATTTCTACCTGATCAGTTTTTCCTGATTCGAATCAACTCTGATTCAGAAGAAAAAAGAACCCTTAATTTACAACACGTCAAGAATGCCAGCTGAAACAGCCCCATTAGCCGCAGTAGGAATTATTCCAAAGGAATCTCCAGCAAAAGTTCACAAGAATGAACACCAATTGACTGTAGGACTTCCTAAAGAAATCTCAAATCAGGAAAAAAGGGTAGTGATTACTCCCGAATCCGTAGGCTTGCTGACTAATAATGGAATTCAGGTCGTAATAGAGTCCGGAGTAGGGACCAATGCCAAATTCACAGATCAGGATTTCTCAGATGCCGGAGCTAAAGTTTCCTATTCGAGAGAAGAAGTCTTTGCCTCCGAGGTAGTTTTAAAAGTTGATCCGCCTTCGATTGAAGAAATCGGCCATATGTCTCAGGGAAGTTGCCTGATTTCAGCATTGCAGCTGGGCCGTCAAAATAAGGAATTCATCGAGGCCCTCAATGCCAAGAAAATTACCGCAACGGCATTTGAATATCTGGAGGACAAAGTAGGAGGAATGCCGGTGGTAAGGGCAATGTCTGAAATAGCCGGAAGTACGGTAATGCTGATTGCATCTGAATACCTGTCCAGTGTAAATGATGGAAAAGGACTGATAATGGGTGGCGTAACTGGAGTGCCGCCAACTCAAGTAGTGATTATCGGCGCCGGAACTGTGGCGGAATATGCTGCCCGCACTGCACTGGGACTTGGGGCTTCCATTAAAGTTTTTGATAACCATATCTACAAACTCCGGCGATTAAAGCAACTTTTGGGACAACAGATTTATACCTCTACAATTGATAATTTCAGTCTGAATCAAGCGCTTTCTGAAGCCGATGTCGTGATAGGTGCCCTTCGCGAAGAAAAAGGACGAAACAAAATCGTTGTCTCTGAAGAGATGATTGCCAATATGATGCACGGGAGCATCGTCATTGACGTATCTATTGATCAGGGTGGCTGCATTGAGACTTCAAAAATGACTACACATGAA
>CAZFSC010000031.1:0-27652 GCA_964521585.1 uncultured Limnohabitans sp. | reverse complement strand
GAAGGACCAACTTGGCAAGAACTGCTCCTAAGGGAAGGCTGGGGATTTGCCATGTTGATTCCAACCAGTTTTCAGGCAGACCATGGTGCAGGTCTTCGAGCCGGAATAATTGGTTTAGTCAATAAAGGCGAGCCCAGAAAATTGAATGATTGGGGCACCCTACGCGCTTGGGGTTGGGGAGCAAGTCGGGCCTTGGATTACCTTGAAACCGATCCGGCAGTGGACGCGGCTAAGGTAGGAATTGAAGGATTATCCCGCTATGGCAAAGCCGCTCTGGTTGCAATGGTAGATGAGCCCAGATTTGCCATCGGTTTTTTCGCTTCCTCGGGTGCCGGAGGAACAAAAATTCTTCGGAGAGTCTATGGGGAACAGGTGGAAAACCTTGCTTCTTCCGGCGAGTATCACTGGTTTACACCTAATTTTATTAAATATGCAGGTCCTTTAACTCCTATGGACTTGCCTGTAGATGCGCATGAAATGTTGGCGCTTTGCGCACCAAGGCCTGTTTTTATCTCCAGCGGTGATCCAAAAGTGGAGGGGCATTGGATCGATGCAGTGGGAATGTTTAAAACTGTCCTAGAGGCAAGTCCGGTATATACCTTATTAGGGAAAAAAGGAATTTCACCAGAAACGAAGTATCCAGATACTAATGTGGGATTGATGGATGGTGATTTGGCTTTTAGGCAGCATGATGGTGGACATACGGAAGGCCCAAATTGGGCGTATTTCATTGAATTTGCCAAGCGAAACTTCCATGATTGACTCAAATTTTTCGATTCGCATCTAAGTGGGCATTTCTGAAACGAAAATCAATCCTTCGTCTTAGTTTAATTTACCGAATTTGGATTACCCCTTTTTCAAACGATTTCCGAAAAGGAATTTTCAATTATTCGATTTTGGATTCCCTAACACAAATCTATTCCTATAAATTAGTCCCTTTCAATCCAAATTTTATGACTGATTTCAAAAATTACAGCGTCCCGTACCCGATAGCAGATTCATATTCCCAAAAAGTGGCCTATTTCTCCATGGAATTTGCAGTGCATCAACCGCTCAAGATTTACTCAGGAGGACTGGGATTTCTTTCAGGATCTCATCTTCGAAGTGCTTATGAACTCAAGCAGAATCTGATCGGAATTGGAATACTTTGGAAGTACGGGTATTATGATCAGAGCCGGAATCAAGACCAAACCCTAAAACCGGAATGGTATGAAAAAACTTACAGTTTTTTAGAAGATACAGGCATCAAATTTCAGATCAAAGTCCACAGCGCTCCGGTTTGGGTAAAAGCATGGTATCTGGCACCAAAGACATTCAACTCTGCTCCCTTGTTTCTGCTAAGCACAGATTTGCCGGAAAATGATTACCTCAGTCAAACCATCACCCATCGCTTGTACGATTCTGATACTGCGGCCAAGATTGCTCAATTTATGCTTCTAGGACTTGGCGGGGCCAAATTGATAGACGAACTGAACTTCAACCCTGATGTGTATCACCTCAATGAAGCACATGGCGTAAGCGCAGTATTTCACTTGATGCGGAAATTTAAGAAGAAAAAAGAGGTCGAAAAGAAATTGGTTTTTACTACCCATACACCGGAGGAAGCTGGCAATGAAAAGCATGACATCTACCTCTGCGAGCGGATGGGCTACTTCAATGGTTATCCCCTTGATGAGGTGAGAAAAATGACTGGCCTATCCGGCGAACTTTTTAATCACAGCCTGGTAGCGCTCAGATTTGCCCGGAAAGCAAATGGAGTCAGCAAACTTCACGGAGAGGTGAGTCGAGAAATATGGAAAGACTATCAAAACATCCCAGAAATCACCCATGTTACCAATTCACAAAACTTCAACTATTGGGCAGACAAGCAACTTTACCAATATATGGAGGCTGGAGATGTGGAAAACTTTGAAGACCGCAAGTATTTCCTAAAAAAGCGGGCTTTCGAAATCGTCGCAGATCAAACCGGAAAATTATTAGATCCCACTGTATTGACTATCGTGTGGGCGAGAAGATTTGCCAGCTACAAGCGTCCCGATCTACTTACCCGGGATATGATCCGCTTTGATAAGTTGATGAAAAATACAGATCGTCCAGTACAGATCATTTGGGCAGGGAAACCCTATCCCATGGATTATGGTGCGATTTCGGTATTTAACCAATTGGTTCATCTTTCTAAAAATTATCCAAATATTGCTGTTTGCGTAGGGTATGAATTGTCCCTGAGCAAGCGGTTGAAGCAGGCTGCGGATGTATGGTTGAATAATCCGAGAGTCCCTAGAGAAGCTTCGGGCACTTCAGGTATGACTGCAGCTATGAATGGAGCAGTAAACTTTTCCACATTTGACGGTTGGATCTGTGAATTTGCCAGGCATGCTGAGAACAGTTTTATTGTCCCTGCCGCAGATTACAAATCAATGAGTGTGCCCGCTCAGGATGAATTTGACCTGTATAATCTCTATGAGGTACTCGAAAACGAGATTCTGCCGACCTATTACAATCAGCCCGATGGCTGGAGAAAAATCGTTCATCAAGGCATGCGAGACGTACACAAAGATTTTGAAAGCAATCGAATGGCTCATGAATACTACGAGCGCATGTACCAACCCTGATCTTCAATTTTGAAAAATTATGGCCCAGGTCTGCACATCAGGCTTGGGCATTTTTCTGTTTAAATTCTATCTTACGTGCCTTATCCCTAAATTCCCAATTTATGAAATCCAATCTGTTTGGAATCTTATTCACATTTTTTCTCGGTTTCACATCCTCGGCCATAGCCCAGGATATTTTACCACCGGCCCTACCTTGGAAAGGAAAAAGCAAATCCCTGCTTGTGGATAAGTCTAATCCTTGGGCAACTCCATTTGAAAAATCTGGCGGATTAGAATCCCCCAGCTACAAAGAAACCATGGCTTGGCTGGAAAAACTGGCAGTGGAATCCGCCTACCTAACAATGACCAATGCCGGGATTTCTGAACAGGGAAGAATTATTCATATGGTCATTGCTTCCTTGGATGGTGATTTTTCACCATCAGAGTTATCCACATCCAAAAAGCCTCTGATTTTGATACAGGCGGGGATTCATGCAGGCGAGATCGATGGAAAAGATGCCGGGATGATGTTATTGAGGGATATCGCAGTCGGAGATAAGAAAGCATTACTGACCAAGGCTAATATTCTTTTTATTCCGATTCTTAATGTAGACGGACATGAGCGAAGAAGCCAATATGCCCGGGTGAATCAGCGTGGACCCCTTGAAATGGGCTGGCGAACCAATGCTAGAAATTTGAATCTCAACAGGGATTATACCAAACTGGAAACTGCCGGAATCCAAACTATCGCCAATATTATCAACAGTTACGATCCGGATCTATACATTGATGTACATGTGACTGATGGGGCGGATTATCAATACGACATCACCTATGGTTTTGTCGCTAGTGGAGGCTACTCTCCCGCTATTTCAGAGTGGTTATCCACAACCTTCCAGCCGCAAGTAGACCAATCATTATCAGATATGGGACATATCCCAGGACCATTGCTTTTTGCTGCAAACGGTGCTGATTTTTCTGAAGGAAATATAGCTTTCAACTTTAGTCCCCGATTTTCGCATACCTATGGTGATATTCGGCACATGGCCTCTATTTTAATAGAAAACCATTCTCTTAAACCTTTTGAACAGCGAGTTCTGGGAACTTATGTCTTTTTAGAGCAAGCCATCAAGACGTTGGGGGATCATTTTCAAACTTTGGAATCAGCGGTAGTAGCCGATGAAAACCAAGCAAAAGAAGCAATTCCCATCAAATTTAAATTTAGATCTGCGCCAACAGATTCTATGGTGTTTCTAGGCGTGGCTTCCAGTAAAGTGAAATCTGAAATCACAGATGCCGAATACATCAAATGGGAAGGAAAACCCATCACCCAAATGGTCCCCAATATTCTGATGGATGAGCCTGTACTGACTATACCGGTACCAAAGGCCTACTGGATCTCCGCAGAATGGGGAGACATCATCCAAAAAATTCAGCAACATGGAATTGAATTTGAAACTCTATCCGAGGCCAAGCAGGTATCTTTGGAGTTTTCCACTGTGGAAAACTATAAAATGGGTAATCAGCCTTACGAGGGAAAGATGCGTGTGCAGTCCTTTGAACTTGAAAAAGAATCCAGATCAATTAATCTGCCAGCCGGATCTATTCGTATCAAAACCGATCAGCCACTCGGTGAATTGGCGATGATTTTATTGGAACCAGAATCTGTGGATAGTTTCTTTCAATGGGGATACTTCAATTCTATTTTCACACAGACGGAATACATGGAAACCTATATCATGGAACCAATGCTCAAAAAGATGCTGTCAGATGATGCTGATTTGAAAAAGCGCTTTGAGGAGAAAAAAGTCGCAGAACCAGATTTCGCAAAGAGTCCAAGAGCAATTTACCAGTGGTTTTATGCCCAGACTCCTTATTTCGATCAAAACTGGAAAGTAATCCCCGTTGGTAGAGAATGGTAAGGAAAGGAAGAAGGCTGAAATGAAAAGTATGAAAAAGTTCAGAAAAGAATTTCAAAAAATTAGAAACTGAATAAATCGACCGATTATTTTATGAAACTAGCTCACATTGCCCTTTGGGTAAATGATCTGGAAATGATGAAAGACTGGTATTGCCGATCTTTTCAAATGAATGCCGGAGAGAAATACGAAAATCCCAAAAAAGGCTTTGAGTCTTATTTTTTGAGTTTTGATGACGGTTGTCAAATCGAATTGATGAAGCGATCAGGATTAGGAGAATCGCAAAGTCCAAGAGGAATGAATGCAGGCTTTGCCCATTTCGCGATTAGCGTAAGCTCTAAAGAAAAAGTCGATTCTGTAACTGAAGAATTTCGAAAATCGGGAATTTCCATCATCGGAGAACCTCGGACAACCGGAGACGGCTATTACGAAAGTATCATCGAAGACCCTGAAGGAAACTGGATTGAGATTACCATTTAGATTTATTGATTCAAGAAAATTTCTTCCTATTTCAAAAATCCAAAATTGAACTGTTCTTCATATCCCCTTCCTAAAGCTGACTTGATAAAATTGGGATTGAAGTTTATTTTTATTAGCGGCGGACTGTGGTCGATTATCCTGATTACTTCTGAATCAGATCCAGGCCAAAATTGACTGTAAGGGTATCATTTACCTTGACTGTCCCTAAAAATTTGATCGGGGGCTCAATCTCAAATTCAGAAAAACTGAGTTTCTGATTTCCTGTCAAAAGCGCTTTCTTCCCGTTTTTTGATAAAAACACGCAGGAAATTGGGTAGATTTTAGACTTTCCTGCCAAGGTGATTTCAACTTCGCCTCGCAGATTTTCCTGATTTTCAGTTTCTGAATAATTGGTCAAATCAAGGAATCTGATCCGAATTAAAGGGTATTTATCTGAATTAATAGTTGCTCTAAAATCCTTGGTCATCAGGGAATTGAAGCAATCAAAATTTTTACTTTTTAAGGTGACTTCTCCGGTCCAGAGAGAACGTTCATCATCTTCCGAAATGTGTTCAAATAAAATCCCTTCCCCGCTGTACTTCACAGACTCACAACGAAAGCGGGAGACATTGGTAGTACCTTCAATTTCAACGACACTTTCTTCTGAAATCTGCCAGATTCTTCTTTCTCCCACCGAATTAGTAAGGTAGCACGTAGCCCACAAACTGCTCAGAAGCAAGAATAAAATCTTCATAATTGTTGCGATAAATCGTCAAGTTGATCTAGCGAACCAACTTGACGAGGGATATTTGATCGATTAGAAACTGATGCCAGCTTCTATATTTAGTCCATTGAATTTTGCCCCGTTATATTTTGAGGAGGCATCGAAACCATTTTTATATTCCTGGTTTACATATTCTACTTTTACAATGATATTCTTGGTCATAAACCAACCCCCTCCCAGGTTTAGCCTGCTGATTTCAATATCCTGAGCATCAGACTCATTGTTTTTTCCATTCACCGTATTGTATCTTCCGCCGAGGTAAAACTGCTCAGTGGTTCCAAAACGATAGAGGAGTTCACCGGCTAACTGGGTGAATTGACCATTGCCTTGTTCCTCCGAATTATTGACGCTCTCGATGATTCCAAAGAATTCAAGGCCTCTGTATTTCATAAAAGGATTGATCTGAATGGCTGTCATCTGCTTAAATCTTGGGTTGAATCTTCCCTCAAAGTCATTTGCGGGGCCCTGAAGTGTCTGAAGTACATTGTAATACCTGGCGCCTGCCCGATCTCCGCCATAAAGCCATGTACCTGTGGTCATACCATTATTTAGGTACCAGGATCCGGTCAATCTAAATCTAAAATCATCCGTAAACTGCTTATCCACACCCAATTTGCCATAGAATGATGGTTTGTTATCGGTATTATCATTGACGATGACACTCTGATTCAATTTACCATTGGTCACTCCCACCACTCCGATGAAGCCATTTTTTTGGACAGTCACTTCACCAAATGCTTCTGTAGAAAAGGAATCCATGATAAAATTTCCAATAAATGGGTTAAAGATCACCCTTGCATTATCTGATCTTCTGAAATGTGCATCCCCGTAATTGAATTCATCCAATCCAACCGTCAGGGTAGTATAATCCATCAATTCATCTAGAAATCCTTCTTTGATAAATCCCAGGCGGTCAATCTGAAGATATCCACCTTTTACCCAAGATTCATTATGGTGCCTGGAGGAGAGATAGGTCCGCAGATGGAGCCGAACACCATCAGCGAGCTGCGCATTGATATTCAGGTTTGCGGTAGGCAGATTAAAATTAGAGCCCAGTTCTACAAGATTGTTCATTGAATTAGTCTGGCTGATGGACTGAAACTGAATTGCAAAATCCCCGCCTACAAATACTTTTACCTTTTCGAAACTACCTCCAGCCACCTTGGGGGTTTCAAATACATTCAATCCTTCCTTGTTATTCTCCCGAAAGTATTGGAGTTGCGTTTTTTCTTCTGTCTGGGCATATCCTATTGAAAAGGCTGCCAACATAAAAGCAGTTAGCGTGCAGAGTTGCTTTTTCATGAGTCTTGTGGTTTGATTATTTTGATGCAAAGTTGATTTCTATATGAAGCGTTAATTCGTTTCCGGTTTTGATGGTACCGAGAACTGCAGACGGGGGCTCTAGTCCAAAGTCCTTAAAAGTGATTTGCTCGGAACCGCTAAAGTGGATTTGATTTCCGGAGATCCTATATTCTACTTCCACTGGAATGATTTTCGAATTGTCGGCTACAGTCAGCTTTCCTTTCGCCTTTACCCTTTCTTCATTTATTTGAATGAGCTCTGTCATTTCGAAGATTATATTGGGAAATTTATTTGCTTTCAAAGCTTCATATGCGTTTTTGTCCATGGAGGATTTACCGCTTTTCAGACTTTTGGCCGGCATTTCCACTTTCAAAGATTTGATGTCCTCAAGTTTCCCGTTCTTCATTTCCATCCTTGCAGTGCCCTTTATGCCATCGGTAGCGACCATATCCCAATCATGAATGGTGGATGTACCGGTGATTTTTAATTCCTGGGCTCCTGAGATCACATAATTTTGTTGTGCTCCCACAGCCAATGCCGAGAATATCAGGATGATGAGTAAGAAATATCGTAAAGATCCGATGGGCTTCATTTTGAATTTCATACCCCAAAATTAGAGTCAGGAAGCTTAGCGAGTCATGACAGGAGTTGTGGAAAAAGATGATTTTTGTCAGTTCAGAGAACCATGAAAATGGACTTGCTAAAGATCCTAAATGTGAATTTTGGAGCATTCAAAGAAAAACTGATCCTGGGTTTGGAACATTTCAGTCACAAAATTCTACGCTTCAGTTAGGTTTAATTTTTTGATCAGGGCTGATACCCCACATTTGATTCAAACAAGAATCGAAATGAAAACGAAGCTATTTTTATTGATCTACTTTTTACTGGTACAGTCACTGGCATTTGGGCAGACGGTCCTGAGTGGCAAAGTGGTGGATGAGAAAGGTATTCCCCTTCCGGGAGTAAATGTATATCTGAAAGGAGGCTACGACGGATCCACCTCAAAATCTGATGGCAGTTTCAGCTTTGAAACCGATTTGAGCGGAGAGCAAATCTTAATATTTCAATTTTTGGGATATAAATCCAAGCAACTTAATCTCGAAATACAATCTGAAAAGATCAGCCTAGAACCAATCATGCTGATTGAGGAAATCACAGAAATGAATGCGGTGACCATTTCTGCCGGAGCGATGGAAGCTTCCGATGAAAGCAAGTCAGTAATCTTGAGACCGCTTGACATAGTGACCACTCCAAGTGCCAACGGTGATATCATGGGGGCTTTTCAAACGCTCCCTGGCACAAGTACAGTTGGCAATGACGGAAGGCTTTTTGTCCGGGGAGGAGATGCTAGTGAGGTAGGCATTTATATCGATGGGATGCGTGTGGGAAATGCCTACGGAACTACTGCCGGAAATGTCCCCACCCGCACAAGATTCAACCCCAACCTTTTCAAGGGAACTTTCTTCAGTACCGGAGGCTATTCAGCAGAATATGGCCAAGCGCTCTCATCAGCATTGGCATTGAATACCAAGGACCTTTCGATACGAAGTCAGGGCGATCTAAGCATCATGTCAGTAGGCGGCGGATATTCACATACTATTGCTGATGGAAAACAAAGTCTTACAGCTAGTGCCAACTATTTCAATCTAAAGCCTTATCAGGGTCTGATCAAGCAAAACATAGAATTCATCGCAGCTCCAAAAAGCTGGGATGTGGAAATGAGTGCACAAAAGAAAACCGGAAAAAACGGACTCCTTAAGGTCATGGCCAGAAGGGAATCCGGCGGAATGAGTCTTTGGCAGCCATTGCCTGGCACGGAAAATCGGATTTTGATTGATGTCCATAACGATTACAGCTACGCGCAGACAAACTGGAGAACAGCATTGAAAAACGATTGGATTGTTTTTGCAGGAGTTTCCTATTCAAAAAATGAGGATAAGATCAAGCAGGATTCCCTGCAGATCGAACGGTCCAGTAAACTTATCCACATCAAAAGTACCGGAGTAAAGGATTTTTCAGACCGATTATCGGCCAAATTCGGTATAGAACATTTTGTCCATCCTTATTCCGAAAAATTAGTGAAAGAAGGTTGGATCAGAGAATTTAATGATCAGGAGACCTATCTTTTCACAGAATGGGATTATTATTTCAATAAAGATTTAGTGCTCAGAACCGGACTCAGAGCAGGTAGCAGCACGCTAGCTGAGACACAGTGGCTAGACCCTAGATTCTCGATCGCTTATCAATTGACTAAAGCTGGTCAGCTTTCAATTGCTGCGGGAAACTTCCATCAACTGCCTGTGGAAAACCTCCGGATATTAAATCAGGATCTTCAAAACTCAGAATCCAAACACCTCATCTTAAATTATCTATACAGTTCAGAAGGTATAACATTTCGCCTGGAAAGTTTTTACAAGAGTTATGAGAACTTGGTCACTTTTGAGGGAATTCCTGAAAATCCAACATCAGTTCAAAATGGCGGATATGGAAGTGCAAAAGGAATTGATTTTTTCTTCAGAGACAGAAAAAACATTAAAAACACAGATTACTGGGTCACCTATAGCTATGTGGATAGCAAGCGAAAATTTGCTCAATTTCAAAATCCTGTACAACCGGGGTTTGCTCCAAAGCACAATGTATCGGTGGTGGTCAAGCATTTTGTAAGCGAATTGAAATCACAGATCGGAGCCTCCTTTGCATTCAATGATGGCTATTCTTTTACCAATCCGAATGTGGATAACTCAGAAATGAATGACAAAACCAAGAGCTATCAAGACCTCAGTCTGTCCTGGAGCTATCTACCCAGACCTAATCTGATTATCCACCTAGGCTGCACCAATGTCTTGGGAAGAGAAAATGTATTTGGCTACAATTTTAGCTCAAAACCAAATTCTCAGGGTCTCTTTGAATCTCTCCCTCAAGGCCAGGTTGCTCCACGATTTCTCTTCCTCGGTATTTTCCTAACACTTTCAAAAGACAAAACAGCAAATCAATTAAACAACCTTTAAAATACAAGTATCATGAAAAATCTATTAACAGCACTCTTTCTATTCAGCTTTGCATTTTCTTATAGCTATGCCGCTGACCCCGTTTATGAAAAGGCCATCAAAAAACAATTAGAGGCGATGCAGCAGATTGATAATCCGGATGAGGGAAAATCCGTGAGCAACGCTTTTATGCGAATTGCTGCCGCTCATCCATCAGAGTGGCTACCGCTATACTATGCCGCATTAGTAGATATCGAAACGGCCTTTCGGTTTGATGGAGAAAAAGATGCCGTTTTAGATCAGGCGATCGGGAAAATCAAACAGGCTGAAAAACTTTCGCCAGATAATTCAGAATTGACTGCTCTTCACGGATATGCACTCATGGCAAAATTGAGCTTGGATCCTGCCAGTCGTGGCCAAGAGCTGAGCCCTCGGGTGATGTCGCTTTTTGGGACAGCCATCGCGCAAAACAGAGAAAACCCACGTGCAGTGGCATTGATGGCTCAGATGGAACATGGAATGGCTCAGTTTTTTGGCAGCGGCCCAGAAAAAGCCTGTGGCATGGCAAGGATGGCCTTGGAACTATTTGAGAAAGAAAAGCTGAAGGTGGAAGAAAATTACATTCTGCCTACCTGGGGATCAGAATCTGCTAAGGTGTTGGCATCAAGCTGTAAATAAACTGGCTGAATTCAATTTTGACAAAGGGGCTTGAGAAAAACATAAGCCCCTTTTCTCATTCTTTTTATTAATTTTCATTGAAATACCGTTCGATCCGTGGAAATAGCCAATCTTCCTATTATAAATAAATGCAAAGCGCCTTTAAAAAACTTGGGGTCTTTTATCGCTATTAACCTTGGGATTGCATTCATTCTCCTAGTCATTTTTTGCCCAACCTGCTTTTTGAGTTGGGAGGGAATCAAAGGTCTTCAATATGACTTTATATTCTCATTTTTCATCTCTATGATTTTAAGTTTTGGTGGAGGACAGGTGACCGACTTTTTCGAAAAAAGAATCAGTTGGATTTATCAACCTATTAAACGGCTCATTTTAACGGTTTTAACTTACATGGTTTACGCTTTTTTAGCCACTTACATTTTCATTTTCATATATTCCTATGTAGAAGGCCAATTTACGCTATCAGACATCCCATGGATTAGCATTGCGCGCTATACCACCATGCCTATGACGGCAGCATTAGTCTTTATGGCTATTTTTACTACGGCGTCCTGGCTGGGAGAGTGGCGTAAGTCTGCCATCGAAGCGGAGAAGTTGAAGTCCGAACAACTGGCATTTCAATACCAGAGCTTAAAAGACCAGCTGAATCCACACTTTTTATTCAATTCATTGAATGTACTTTCCAATCTCGTATATGAAAGTGCGGATCGATCTGCTGCATTCATCCAGAAACTTTCAAGGATTTATCGATATGTGTTGGAGGTTCAATACGAAGACATGGTTCCATTGGAAAAGGAAATAGAGTTTGCCCAAAATTACCTTCAACTCCAGAAAATCCGCTTTGAGGACAATTTGAAATACGAAGTCACCATTTCCGATCGGGATAATTATTGGATCCCACCTTTATCACTACAGTTATTGCTGGAAAATGCGGTCAAACACAATGAGGCAAGTAGCGAGCATCCGCTAATTATCCACATCATCCAAAAAGGAGATGAACTGTGGATAAGTAATACCTTTAGACCTAAATCTTCCTATTCCGAAAGTTCAAAAGGAGTGGGGTTGGACAACATCCGTCAACGTTATGAATTGCTAAAAGAACGTCTCCCACAAATCACCAAGACTGAAAAAGAGTTCTTGGTCCAGCTTCCTTTACTTAAAATCACATGATGACGATATTAATAATCGAGGATGAAAAACCTGCGGCTAATCGTCTTATGCAGCTGATAAAGCCATTATTTCAAAACTGTAATTTCCCCAATCCTTTGGACAGCATCAAGTCAGCAGTGAGCTATTTGGAAACTTATCCACATCCTGATTTGATATTTTGCGATATACAGTTGGCAGACGGAATCAGCTTTGAAATTTTTGAAAAAGTAAAGTTATCCACACCCGTTATTTTCACTACTGCCTATGATCAATATGCTATCAAAGCATTTCAGGTTAATGCGGTAGATTACCTGCTCAAACCTATTGACCCGGAGGATTTGAACAAGGCTGTGGATAAGTTTAAAAGCCAACAAATCAAATCGAGCATAGACCTAACCTTAATCAAGGATTTATTAAAACCCCAAGTTCATACTTTCAAAAGTAGATTTCTGGTGAGGTTTGGAGAAAAAATCCAAAGCATTTCCATAGAAGAAGTTGATCTGTTTTACAGTGAGGAAAAGGTGACTTTTCTTCAGACTAAATCCGGAAAAAGATATGTGATTGATCAGACTTTAGAGCAAACAGAAGGACAATTGGATCCTTCCCAATTTTTTAGACTAAACAGGAAATACATCAGTCACATAGCTGCAGTCGAAGAAGTATACACCTACTCCAACAGCCGTTTGAAGGTAAAATTAAAAAACTGCGAGGCTAGCGATGTCATTGTCAGCCGCGAAAAAGTCGGGGAATTTAAACAATGGTTGGATCAATAATTAGTATAATTAGCTAATTAATTGATTCACAATGGCAGAACTGGATAGCAATCGCAAACAGGATGATCTGACCTGGCTGGAAAATCTCCAACGAAATAGCTGGGAGCCTGAGATCATTATTACAGGTTTAATTTTGGCATTTTTATTCATATTTCCGGCAAAGATTTATGAATTCGCTGCTTACCTGGTTCAGGATATTGGAACCGGCTTTCTACTTAGCACGCTGGTATTATTTTACCTGAGTGTTGTAATAAGTGTTTTTAAAATATTTTTCATTGTTCAATTATCCCTAAGATTTATATGGGCAGGACTATTGGGACTTAGTTATGCATTCCCAAAAGGAGTTAATCAAGAAAAACTATTTAAAACCGCACAGGGGTATTCATATCAACATCCAGATGAGATGGTCTTACGAATGGAAAAGATTTGCAGCATGACCTTGGCTTATCCTGTCTCCATTGCCATCATGATATTAATTTTTACGCTTTACTTGGGAAGTCTGATTGGAATCAAGGTTTTTCTAAATCTTCCTTTCGTTGTTATTTATGCTTTTTTTATAATCAGTTTATTGGCTTTTGCCATTCTGATGGCCAGCATGAAAAAGAATAAGTTTAAAGAATGGTATTCTCAAACTATTCTAAGCTCAGTCGGGGCCACTTATCAATCTAATATCGGCAAGTGGTTTACGATTTGGTATGGACTGATAGTTATAGGTTTATCAATTCCTATTATCCTAAATGATGTGGAAGGTTTTGATCTTTTTTTTAATGAAAAAAACCTAAGTGAGACGGATATTGACTGGCCTATTTCTGAGTACTATTTCGAAGATGTACATCCAGAAGAAAAGCGATATCCCAGAGCATATGCCCAAAGCCAAATAATGGATGGATCAACATATAAAGTAGGGATTCCTTATTATGTAGACGATGAGAAATCCATCAGTCTATTAGGGACAAAATTTCAATCCAACTTGGACTCAATTGCTTGGGGAAAAATAGAATCCTTACCTGATTTATATCAAATATACATTGATGAAAAGCCGTATGATACAAAAAAATGGCTGCTTTTAAAAAGCTCTATTTCCGGTCAAAAATCATTTGAAACAATTTTATACCTAGACTCTTTAGAATCAGGTATTCATGAATTACGGATAGAAAAAGTTATGGTCTTCCCTGATTTTTTGACTAATAAATTAAAATTTAGACATTTGGAAAACTGGTCGTATTTCAAATTTTTAAAACCTTAGAGATTTTCAAATCTAAATTTTGAGTTATGAAAAAAATCAAAAAATCTTTCACTCTCCTGAGTTTATGGCTTAGTGCTCTTCTGCTTATTTTTCCTGCTTGCGATGACAAAAAATCGCAAAAACTGATCACTGAAAATTTTGAGAATTTAATTCTAGATACACTAGTCCTTTCGAAGGATCTCAACACAGCAGCAATTTCTCCGGGTTTATCTTATTTTGAAACAGACAGCGGAAAGTTTTTGCTTGATTTCCGAAAACTCCACTTAGTTGGATATCACTATCCTGAAGGAAATAAAGGGTTTGAAAGATTTTATCAAAGAGAAGGGCCAGACGGTTTGGGAGATACAGATTATAAGCATACTCTTACCAAAAATGGGATTTTTGTAGTAGAGGCAGACAGAAAAATTCATCAGGCTAATTACGAAGGCAAAATCGTTCAGACTTGGAATTTGCCTTCTACGCCTTCAGATAGACTTTATTCGAATTACACTGTATTCCCGAATAACCCAATCACTTATTCCGAAAATAAACTGATCATCCCTGATGTGCCATATGTCCTTAACGAAAAGCTCGTGAGGTATGAGGATTGGTTGGTTTCATTGGATTTAACTTCGGGTGATTGGGAATATATTTCTTTTCCATACCCTGAAAGAATGGAGGAGTTTTATGAAGACCCAAATCTGGGGCCGTATTATCATTATTTCAATCCATCAGTAAATCAGGCAATTATCTCTTTTCCAGTGATGGACAGTTTGATGATAAAGGAAAAGAATCAAATCACATGGGTATATGCAGCTCCTGAAGATGCCTTGGTTTTCAAAAAAGGCAAAACTATACCCTCAGGAGAGTTTACCGTTTTTCAACCAGACCATAGCTCTGCAAGGTATACCTGGATCACTTTCGCCCCTTTTCAAAAGGTTTATTTGAGACATGTCATTACTGGCTTAACTGAAGAAAATGAAAATACTTCAGGCCAATCCCACGTTTCTAAACTTATAATCCTAGATGAAAATTTCAAAAAATTAGGAGAGATCGAAAATTTACCGAACACCTATCAAGGTTTCTCTACTCCTGATGGTTATTACTACTATTTGGGGTTGGGAGAAATTGAGGAAGAAGTACGGTTTGCCCGCTTAGACTTCTCTTCATTTGTCAGCAAATAAAAAAAGCGAGACTTACTCAGTCTCGCTTTTTACTATTAGTTCTATTTCCTCTCCAGATTCATCTAAGAATCTGTATTCCGTCACCGGTAGGGAAGAATCTTTGATCAGTTTAATCCATTTGTAATACTTGAAAAACCACTTTACCCGGCGGCTAAACAAGCCTGTGGTAAAGTATGCGTGCAGATAGGGATGCAGCCCGATTTGGATTTTGTCCACGTTTTGAATAGTAGCCATATGCTCCAGATCTTTTTCCAGCTTATCCGCCACCAATATAGAGGCTTGGATTTTGCCGGTACCGTTACATGCAGGACAGGTTTCCTTGGTCACAATATTGACCTCAGGTCTTACGCGCTGTCGGGTGATTTGCATGAGCCCAAATTTGCTCAGGGGCAAAACGGTATGTTTAGATCGGTCAGACTTCATCTCTGAATTCATCGCTTCGAAGATTACCTTTTTATTTTCGGCCCGCTTCATGTCGATAAAATCAACGACGATGATCCCTCCCATATCCCGGAGGCGGAGCTGTCTGGCAATTTCTTTAACAGCGACCAGATTGGTCTTCAACGCAGTTGATTCTTGGTCACTTTCCTGATTGGATTTATTTCCACTATTCACGTCAATGACATGAAGGGCTTCGGTATGCTCGATGATCACATATCCTCCCTGCGGGAGGCTGACCGTCTGTCCAAACAGGCTTTTGATCTGCTTTTCTATTCCAAAACTTTCAAAGAGCTTTGCTTTACCGCTGTAAAGCTTGACAATTTTTTCTTTTTCAGGGGCTATAGTCCTGATGTAGGATCTGATCTGATCGTAAGTAGATTCTTCTTCTACGGTGATTGCGTCGAATGATTCATTGAGCAGGTCTCTCACAAGTGAGGAGGCCATACTCATCTCTCCGATGATCTTGTCGCGACTCTTTGCTTTCAGCAATTTCTTCATTCCTTCTTCCCAGTTTGTGAGAAGATTGCGAAGGTCTTTATCCAGTTCTGTTACGGACTGACCTTCAGCCACTGTTCGGATGATTACTCCAAAATTGGCAGGCTTGATCGAATTGATGAGTCTCAAGAGGCGCTTTCTCTCCTCGCTGCTTCGGATCTTCTTGGATACGTTGACCGAATCCGAAAAGGGAACGAGCACGAGGTAGCGACCAGGTAGAGAGAGCTCACAGGATAGTCGAGGTCCTTTCGTAGATATAGGCTCTTTGACGACCTGAACCAGAATCTGCTGGTTTTTGGATAGCGGATTGGAGATTTTTCCAATCTTATCTATCTCAGGTTCGATTTCAAAGCCCTTCAGCATGTAATTGCTGTAGTTATTGTTGCGTACTTGCTTGGTGAACTTCGTCAGGCTGTTGAAATTCGGTCCTAGGTCCTGATAATGAAGGAATGCATCCTTCTCATATCCTACGTCAATGAATGCTGCATTGAGCCCATTGACGATTTTTCGGACAGTACCCAGGTAAATATCTCCAACTTTAAACTGATTGTCCATCCCTTCGGAATGCAACTCAATCAAACTTTTATCTTCGAGGAGGGCAATACGACTTCCGTTTTGAGCAGAATCGATTAACAATTCCGTACTCAAAATCTCGTCTTATTAATAATGTAAATGAACGTTGTACTAAAATGAGAATAAGAAGAAGTGGATTACTTCTTCTTATGTCTGTTTTTTCTTAGTCTTTTCTTACGCTTGTGCGTAGCGATCTTATGTCTTTTTCTTTTCTTTCCGCAAGGCATAGTCTTTGGATTTAGTTGTGATATACTAATTTATAGCTTGTCAAGATAGCTTTGTACACTTCCTAGGATCATTTCATCCTGAGTCATTTCCTTCACTTTCTCAAACTGAGCTTTTGCTTTATTTTTTTGATTCGCTTCAAAATAGCTCACTGCCAGGTAAAACTGCCCTTGAAGATTGTCGGGATGATATCGAATCAATTCCTCAAATCGCTCAGTTGCGCGCTTGTACTGTCCAGATTGCATGGATAGGATTCCCATATTGAACAGCCCATCCTCATTGGTAGGATCCTGTGCCAAAACTTCTCTCAGCATCGTGATCCCTTGCATGGGGTTGGACGAGGACACATAGGTCATCGCTATTTTTGTCTTCAAATCTAAGCGTGTTGGATCTTTATCCAGCACTTGTATTAAATACTTTCGAGTCTGATCTGCCAGGTAGGCTGCTTTGTCAGCATCAAGGGCAAAACCAAATGCCTCATAAAAAGCATTTCCTGCTTTTTCAGAATTTTCGATCGTAGCATCCTTATCTGCGGCTAAACTCAGAAAGTATCCTGCACTATCGTATTTTCCTAACTCACTATAGATTGCCGCAAGTTCCTTTACCGAAGAAAGATATTCTTTTTGAGAGGAATTGTCAGCGATCTGAAGCTTTAGTGTACTGATTTTTTCGGCTTGATCTAGAGAGATCTCAGCGTCATGCATCGCCATTGGGTTTGTAGATTCAGAAGTTTCAGGCTGGGCTTCCTGCGAAATCCCGTCTGCCTGACCCTCATTATCTACCACTACTTTGGGTAATGCATACAATCCTGCGATTGCGATGACCCCAATTAGCAATAAAATGAGCTGAGATCTTTTCATGTCAATTTCTCTTCAGACTTAGTCCTGAGGAGCCAGATCTTTGATTTTTTTACTAGACTTGATCTTTTCTATAAACACTTTCGAAGGCTTGAAAGCCGGGATGTAATGCTCATCGATAACGATCGCGGTGTTTTTTGAAATGTTACGGGCGATTTTCTTAGCTCTTTTCTTGTTGATGAAGCTACCAAAACCCCTTACGTAGATGTTATCCCCTTCAGCCATGGACTCCTTCACTACCTTGAAGAATGCCTCAACTGTCTGTGTTACATCGTCTTTCTGGATTCCAGTTTTCTCTGCAATCTTGCTAATTACTTCTGCTTTTGTCACTGTGAAATTATTTAGAAATTATGAAATAAGCTTTAACAACCTATTAACCAAGTGTTTTTGGGACTGCAAATGTACAAGATGCAAAGCAATTAAAAAACATATTCACAAAAATTAGCTTGGTTTGTATAAATGATTTGGAATGGCTATGCCCCCTATTACCGCTGACTTTCAGACTCTTTCTTATCAAATAATTCGTTGGTATCGGGAGAATCCGAGAGATTTACCCTGGCGAAATACTGTAGATCCTTATAAAATTTGGCTGTCGGAGATCATTTTGCAGCAAACCCGGGTAGCTCAAGGCCTACCCTATTATGAGGCTTTTATAGATGCATACCCCACGGTGAAAGATTTGGCTTTGGCACCAGAGGAAGAAATCCTGAGGCTGTGGCAAGGATTGGGCTATTACAGTCGTGCCAGAAACTTACATTATTGCGCCAAAAGCATCTGGTTTGATATGGAAGGGAAATTTCCAACGACCTATTCAGATCTATTGAAATTGAAAGGTGTAGGTTCCTATACCGCGGCTGCTATTTCAAGCTTTGCCTTTGGTGAAGTTCAGGCTGTGGTCGATGGAAATGTATTTCGGGTGCTTGCAAGATATTACGGTGTGGCTACGGACATTGCCAGCACTGCAGGTAAAAAAGAGTTTGAAAAGTTGGCAAACGAAATCATCCCAAGGGATAATCCGGCAGAATTCAACCAGGCCATGATGGATTTTGGGGCGAGGATGTGTATCCCGAAAAATCCGGATTGTCATTCCTGTCCTTTACAGTCTACTTGCTTTGCTTTCCAAAAGGATATGGTTAGCAATCTTCCTGTCAAGATCAATAAAACAAAGGTGAAGGAGAGGTCGCTCCATTATTATGTGATCCGCTGCGGTAGATACTCCGTCTGGAATAAAAGAGGTCCAGGAGATATATGGGAAGGGCTCTATGATTTCCCTCAAGCGGAATTAGTGGCAAGCAACCAGTTCGAAAAAATGGGACTCCCTAACCCGGAAAGCATTATACTTCATCCCAAAAATTACCGACATATACTGTCGCATCAAAAATTGTCAGCCAAATTTTCTGAAGTGAAAATACCTGAAAAAAAATCAGAAGAATTGACTCAATGGTGTATTAATCAGGGATTCATCATGGTCGAGGAAGAAAAAATAGACTATTTGGCTAAGCCAAAGTTGATCGTCAACTTTTTGAACGACACTGAGATTTGAGTACCTTCATCTGGTAAAATCTTGAAAACTATAAAACACAATTCATATGGCCGGTGTAAACAAAGTAATACTAGTAGGAAATCTGGGGGCAGACCCAGAAGTAAAGTACCTTGAAGGGGATAATGTAGTAGCGAATCTATCACTCGCCACGACAGAAGCCTACAAGGACCGAAGTGGAAATCGGGTAGAACAAACCGAATGGCATGACCTTGAACTATGGGGACAGCAAGCCAAAATCGCTGAACAATATCTCAAAAAGGGCAGCCAAATCTACGTGGAGGGAAAAATCAAATCGGACAAATGGACTGATGATCAGGGACAAAACCGTAAAAAAGTAAGAATCAGGGTCCTCAGTTTTACAATGCTGGGAGCCAAACCGGAGGGTAGTGGGGGCGGAATGGGTAATCAATCTTCTGAAAACCAAAGCTACCAACAAAAAGCCAGTTCATCTCCTGCACCCAGCGCACCCATGATGGAAGCTGATGCCTCGGATGATGATCTCCCTTTTTAATATCTCATTCCCCTGGATTTGTTTTCAGGGGAATTTTTTAATTTTGCATTAACCACTGCGGTTTATACATGGATGATCCCTACCCGAGTCTTGAATTATTGGCACAGATAAGCTACCCCTCTGCAAGCTATCTGATATTAAACACTTTGATCTTTATTTTATTACTCATCGGCTCGGCTTTAGTCTCAGGGTCTGAAGTAGCTTTTTTTTCGCTTTCCAATGATGATTTAGAAGAACTTGAGGAAAGTAGCAGCCTGAACGGTAAAAAGGTAGTCGAACTTATTGGGTCTCCAAAAAAGCTACTCAGCACGATTCTTATACTCAATAATCTGATCAATATCGCAATCATCACTTTGACCACTTTTGTAGCCTGGTCAATATTTGGGACGAATGCCACTGGTATTTTAATCATTCTTATTCAGACTGTGGGAGTGACTTTCGCCATCGTCTTTTTCGGAGAGATCGTACCCAAAGTATATGCAAATAAGGCCAAAAAGGAGTTTAGTCTGATTATGGCACCTTCTATTTCGTTTTTTTCAACCATCCTGAGACCTGTTTCTATTTTCCTGATGGCATTCAGCGACGTATTGGAAAAGCGGATCGAGAAAAAAGGCTATTCCCTTTCCGTAAATGAGCTGAACCAAGCTTTGGAGCTGACAACGGAGGACGCGCCATCAGAGGAGAAAGACATACTAAGAGGAATCGTGAACTTTGGCACATTGACCGTAAAACAAGTCATGAAAAGCCGAATGGACATTACAGCGGTGGATGTGGAAATGGATTTTCACGAACTCATGGATCGGATCAATAAAAGCGGCTATTCTCGAATCCCCGTTTACGAAGAGACTATTGACAATATATTGGGGATCCTCTACATCAAAGATTTATTGCCTTATATTGAAAAGGAAGAAGATTTTGCCTGGAAAGAGCTGATTCGAAAAAGCTTCTTTGTACCGGAAAACAAAAAGGTGGACACCTTATTGAAGGATTTTCAACAGAAACGAGTACACATGGCGATCGTCGTGGATGAATACGGTGGAACCTCCGGACTGGTCACATTGGAAGATTTGATTGAGGAAATCATCGGAGAGATCAATGATGAATTCGATGATCGGGATGATATCCTCTTTCAGGAAATCGACCCCTCTACCTTTATCTTTGAAGGAAAAGTGTCTCTAAATGATTTTTGCAAGAAACTGGAATTGGATACTCAGATTTTTGATGAGGTAAAAGGCGAAAGCGAGTCTTTGGGAGGCTTACTTTTAGAACTTAATTCCAAATTCCCTAAAAATGGGACGAAAATTCATTTCGAAGATTTTGAATTTACAGTTTTGGCCGTGGATTCCCGCAAAATTAAAAAAGTCAAAGTTCACCTGAAATCCATTGACAAAGACAGTCGAAGCCCATACACAGACTAATCCATTAAATTTCGTGAAAACAGTAAACGACGGAATTAGATTTTGAAAATTAAATCTAGTGACCCGTTAAATAGAGCCATTTATTAGAAGTAGAAGAATTATCTTTATTTTTTTAAAATATTTTTTCTAAAAACCTGATTTTCCAATTTTTAATTATTTTTTTTCCAAAACCATGTAATTTCTAACCTCAAGTTGACAGAAATCCCATCTATTTCCGTTGAAGTGGTAAAAAATCAAAGCAAAAATCATTTTGCTGAAAAATCAATAAAGTTAATTTTAATCAAAAATACGTTATCAAACAGCCTCTTTCATTGCATTAATTTTAATAGGATAATTTTTTTTTGTAATTTTTGAAATCTTAAACCTATTAAATTCTAATACTAATGCAAGAAGGCTTGTATCGATCCGAGTTTGAACACGACTCCTGTGGTATAGGTGCTGTGGTCGATTTGACTGGCAATCCCTCCCATGAGACGATCAGCGATGCACTTTATATGCTCAGTAATATGGAGCATCGCGGAGGCCGCGGATCTGATCCAAAGACTGGTGATGGCGCAGGGATTTTAATCCAGATCCCACATCAGTTTTTGAAAGATATCACCGCCCGCACTGAGATAATCTTACCTGAGGCGGATTCTTACGGGGTAGGAATGACTTTCTTCCCAAAAAATAAGCAACTATATAAAAAATCCAAAGAGGTCCTAAATCAGCTTCTTGAGAGGCTAGACTTTGAGCTAATAGGCTATCGAACCGTGCCTGTAGATGAGACTATTCCAGGTTCCGGTGCCCTTGAAGTGATGCCGAATATTGAGCAACTTTTTGTCAGACATAAAAAGGGACTTACAGGAATCGAGTTGGAGCGAAAACTCTACGTACTTCGAAATTTTGCTACCTCTCAGATCAATGACAATATCCCGGGAGTCAATCATTCTTTTTATTTCGCCAGCTTGAGTAGCCGCACCCTGATTTATAAAGGACAGCTCCGGACAGATCAGGTTCTGCCATTCTTTAAAGACCTCCAAAACTCACGGATCGAATCAGCATTTGCGATCGTCCACTCAAGATTTTCGACCAATACCTTTCCAAACTGGAGGCTTGCTCAGCCTTTTCGTTGTCTATCACACAATGGAGAAATCAATACCATCCGGGGCAATTTGAATAAAATGAAATCGAAGGAAAACCTCATGAAGTCGAAGTTTTTCTCCGAAGAGGAGCTGGCTATGCTTATGCCAATTACCAATAAAATGAACTCCGATTCAGCAAATCTCGATGCCATGGCCGAGCTACTTTCTCTAAGTGGTAGGAGTCTTCCCCATGCGATGATGATGCTGGTGCCTGAAGCCTGGCAGGATAACGAGGTAATGGATCGCGAAAGAAAAGCATTCTACAAATTTCATGCGTCATTGGTAGAACCATGGGATGGACCGGCAGCATTGCTCTTCACCGATGGCAAATCCGTGGGAGCGACACTGGATCGGAACGGACTCCGTCCTTTGCGGTATTTCATTACTAGAGACAAGCGTCTGATACTTTCATCCGAGGCAGGAGCACTCCCCATCCGGGAAGCTACTATCGAGCAAAAAGGGCGAATCAGCCCAGGAAGAATGCTATGGGCAGATCTGGAGAAAGGCAAAGTATTGTTTGATCAGGAGGTGAAAAGTGAGATCTGCAAAAAACAACCTTATGAACAATGGGTGAACGAGCAACGGATCAAACTCCGGCTGGAAGATCATCCGGAAAAACTGACACATCCCTATTCCACTGAGAATATCAAGAAATGCCAGACGGTATTTGGATATACTTCCGAAGAATTGAAAATGGTGCTCGCCCCGATGGGAGGCACCGGCTATGAATCCATCGGTTCGATGGGCGCGGACACTCCCCTTGCGGTGCTTTCCAAGCAAAGCCAACATATCTCCAACTACTTTAAGCAGTTATTTGCTCAGGTAAGTAATCCGCCAATAGACCCAATCCGGGAACGAATGGTAATGTCGTTGTTTACCCGACTGGGAAATGGTCAAAATATTCTGGAAGAAAGCCCAAAGCACACCCGTCAGATCCATATTTCTCAACCTGTACTTCTCAATGAAAGCCTTGAGAAAATCAACAATATGGAAGGGCAGGGATATCGCTGCCAGACTTTGATTAGTCTTTTCAAGGCCGATCATCAACCTGGTAGGTTATTGGAGGCTTTGGATGGACTTTGCAATGAGGCAGAAAAAGCTATTGCAGAGGGGAAAAATATTCTGATCATATCAGATCGATACAGCAACGAGGAGTATGCACCCATTCCTTCCTTACTCGCAATCGGAGCAGTGCACCACCACCTGGTGAAGAAAAAAATACGGACGAGTGCCGGCTTGGTTTTGGAGTCTGGGGATATCCGGGAGACGCATCATTTTGCTACCGCTATCGGCTATGGTGTATCGGCGATCAATCCTTATTTGGCTTTGGAATCTTTGCTTGAGATGTGGGAAAAAGGTCAATTCCCTGAAGTGAAAGACAAGAAGACCTTATTTGCAAATTACCAGACCGCCATCGGCAAAGGACTTTTAAAAGTACTTTCTAAAATGGGCATCAGCACCTTACAGTCCTATCAGGGGGCTCAGATATTTGAGGCGATCGGACTGGGGCCGGAAGTAATCGATCGGTGTTTCAAAGGTACTATTTCCAGAATAAGCGGTATTTCATTTGACGAACTGGCAGAGGAAGTGCTGATTCGCCATCGTGCGGCCTATCAGACTAATCTGCCGACTTTGGAGGCCGGAGGAGTATACCAGTGGAAAAGGAGAGGCGAGAAACACCTGTTCAATCCAGAGACGATTCACTTGCTTCAAAAATCCACCAAGACCAATGACTATGCACTTTACAAACGCTTTGCTTCCAAAATCAATGATCAAAGTAAAGATGCCCTCACATTAAGAGGATTATTTGAATTTAAAAAGCGGATCTCGGTGCCAATCGATGAAGTGGAGGAGGCCTCCTCTATTATGAAGCGATTTGCTACCGGCGCAATGTCATTTGGATCAATCTCACATGAAGCCCATTCTACCTTGGCTATAGCTATGAACCGAATCGGAGCAAAAAGTAACTCAGGTGAAGGAGGAGAGGATGAGATACGCTTTGCCAGAAAAGAAAACGGAGATTGGGAGCGCTCAGCGATCAAGCAAGTAGCATCCGGTAGATTCGGGGTGACGAGTAATTACCTGACCAATGCTTCAGAGTTGCAGATCAAAATGGCCCAAGGTGCCAAGCCCGGAGAAGGTGGACAACTTCCGGGACACAAGGTCGACGACTGGATAGGCAGAGTAAGGCATTCCACACCAGGAGTAGGTTTGATTTCACCACCGCCACATCACGATATTTATTCGATCGAGGATCTAGCTCAGCTGATTTTTGATTTGAAAAATGCAAATCGAAAGGCACGAATCAATGTAAAACTGGTGTCTCAGGCTGGTGTAGGAACAGTAGCTGCTGGAGTCGCCAAAGCCATGGCAGACGTGATCCTGATCTCAGGAGCAGACGGCGGTACCGGTGCCTCACCACTCAGCTCCATCCGGCATGCAGGATTACCATGGGAGCTTGGGCTTTCCGAAGCTCATCAAACGCTGGTTAAAAACAACCTTCGAAGTAGGGTGACCTTGCAGACCGATGGACAGTTACGAACAGGCAGGGATTTGGCTATCGCCACCCTTTTGGGTGCCGAGGAGTGGGGCATCTCTACAGCAGCATTGGTAGTGGAAGGCTGTATCATGATGCGAAAATGCCACCTAAACACTTGCCCGGTGGGAATTGCCACTCAAAATGAAGAGCTGAGAAAACTATTCACAGGCGACCCGGATCATGTAGTAAACTACTTCTATTTCTTGGTTCAGGATCTCCGGGAGATCATGGCCTCACTTGGTTTTAGGACTATCGATGAGATGGTGGGACAAAGCCACGTACTACAGGCAACGGGCCATTTGAATCACTGGAAATGGGATAAAGTCGACCTAAGCCCGATTTTTCATAAAGTGGAAGTGCCTGAGCATGTCGGGATTTATAAGCAAATCGATCAGGAATTTGAACTCAAGGACGTATTGGATCGACAACTTATCAAGGCAGCCCATATCTCACTGGAACAGGCAACTACTTCTGAGGGGAAATTTGAAATCAAAAATACCGACCGCTCAGTTGGGGCAATGCTTTCCAACGAAATCTCCAAAATCTACGGCAGCGCAGGCTTACCGGAAGATACCATCCACTTCAAATTCACCGGCTCCGCAGGTCAAACCTTTGGAGGCTTTTTGGCAAAAGGGGTGAATTTCGAATTGGAGGGAGAAGCAAATGATTACTTTGGAAAGGGACTTTCGGGAGGAAAACTCATCATTTATCCAAGCCGAAATGCCCGCTTCGTTCCGGAGGATAATATCATCATCGGGAATGTCGCTTTCTATGGAGCCACCTCAGGCGAAGCCTATATCAATGGCAAAGGAGGAGAGCGATTCTGCGTGAGAAACTCCGGCGTCAAAGCAGTGATCGAAGGAATAGGCGATCACGGCTGTGAATATATGACGGGAGGGCTGGTAATCAATCTGGGAGAAATAGGAAGAAATTTCGCAGCAGGCATGAGTGGTGGAATCGCTTACATCCAAAAGGATTATATCACAGAAATCAATATGGAATTGGTGGATGTAGATCTTTTGGAAGAAGAGGATTTTCAGACGATCAAGACCCACCTAAAGCGACATGTGAAACTTACCAAATCAGGTTTAGGGCAAAAATTTCTAGATAATTGGGAGACCACCAAAGCTGAATTCATCAAAGTGATCCCAAGAGATTATAAGGCAGTTTTGCAAAGAAAAGTATTATCAAAAACTAACTCAATGGTGTAAGATGGGAGCGAAAGAAGGATTTATTCAATTTAAAAGAGAGACCCCAGTCCCTCGGGATCCAAAGGAAAGGATAGGGGATTACAAGGAAATATATCAGCCTTTTTCAGGGGAACAGCTAAATCATCAGGCAGCAAGATGTATGGATTGCGGGATTCCTTTTTGCCATAATGGCTGCCCACTCGGGAATGTTATTCCTGATTTTAATGATGCCGTATATAATCAGGAATGGGAGGAGGCTATCAAAATTTTACGAAGCACCAATAATTTCCCGGAGTTTACCGGCCGGATTTGCCCGGCTCCATGCGAAACAAGTTGCGTGCTGGGGATCAACAAAGATCCTGTGACAATCGAATTGATCGAAAAAAACATAGCGGAGAAAGCTTATGAACTAGGACTGATTAAAGCGAATCCCCCAAAAAAGCGAACCGGAAAATCTGTGGCGGTAATCGGTTCCGGACCGGCTGGATTGGCTGCTGCTGACCAGCTCAACCAAGCTGGACATGAAGTCACCATATTTGAAAAAGATGCCAAACCAGGAGGTCTTCTTCGCTATGGTATCCCGGATTTCAAACTCGAGAAATGGGTCATTGACCGGAGAATCGATTTCATGAAGCAGGAGGGAGTGATTTTTTCCTGCGACACAGAAGTTGGCTTCAACATCAAGGCGGAGAATATTCTGAGAAACTTTGATGCAGTCATCCTGGCGACAGGCGCGGCGCAGCCTAGAGCATTAAATATCAAAGGATCGGATCTGAAAGGAATCCATTTCGCAATGGAATTCCTAGGAAAACAGAATCAGGTCATTGGAGGAGAAATCGATGAAAATCCAATTTCCGCAAAAGATAAACATGTGATCGTTATCGGTGGAGGAGATACAGGAAGTGATTGTATCGGAACTTCCAACCGGCATGGAGCTGCCTCAGTCACTCAGCTGGAATTATTACCCAAACCTCCACAAAAGCGAAATCCCTTAAACCCTTGGCCGGAATGGCCTGTGACCTTGAAGACTTCCAGTTCACATGAGGAGGGAGCTTCGCGCGTTTTTTCCATTCTCACCAAAGAATTTATTGGAAACGAAAAAGGTGAAGTGAAAGGTCTCAAATTGGTTGATTTGGAATGGAAAGACATGGGTGGAAGAATGGGCTTTGAAGAGATTCCAGGTACGGAACGGGAGGTGCCTTGCGATTTGGCTTTTTTAGCCATCGGCTATACCGGACCTTCTCAAAATGGATTATTGGAAGCTTTTGAGGTAGCCACTCTTGAAAACACACTACCGAAATCAAAAAATTACCAAAGCACCAATGGAAAAGTATTCCTGGCCGGAGATATGCGGAGAGGTCAATCCTTGGTCGTCTGGGCAATCTCCGAAGGTCGGGAAGCAGCAGTAAAAGTGGACGAATACCTCATGGGAAGTTCAAACCTCCCTCAAAAAGATGAGTCATTCTTTCATGTGGAGAATGAAATCGAAAAATCTGCCTGAATTGATTCCTGGTTTAATTTAACCTAAAAGCCATTCGATAAATCGGATGGCTTTTGTAGTTTTCAGCGGTTTTCTCTATTTTTTTCTTCGGTGTGAATTCTCAGGCAGCATAAAATGACCATATTATGAGGCAAAAATCAACCCTTTTAAGAGTCGATTTTAAAAAACCCTTAGCATCAGAGGAAAA
>CAZFSC010000030.1:6775-27706 GCA_964521585.1 uncultured Limnohabitans sp. | reverse complement strand
TTGGTCCAAATTTCTAAAATAGGTATTTGGGTCAGTTGAGTTGACAAGATCCACAACGGATTTTTGGATCCCATCCTGATCTGCCTTGCTGTAAGTATTGCTGATGCTAGCAGCAAAGTTTCTTCCGCTTTTTTTGAATTTATGCCTATAGATTGCAGTACCCTGAAATGCTCCGGACCATTTATTCGATCGGTTGTTACGTTCCATTTGGCTTTGCTGAGTGCTGCTGCGAATAAGCTCCTGAAAACTGTCCAGTGAGGTATTGAGTGAGCTAAGCCTTCCCTTTACATTCATGGTGATGGTGTTGGCGCTATCTAATTCGTTTTGAAAACGAAGGTTTGCCCTATGGTGGCCTGCCACATTGTTTTGTAAACTTTGGTCGGTAGAAGTGAAAGAGGAATTGTTCGGAAGAAAGTTGGTTCTGCTATTGAAGCTTTCTATGGTTTGGTCACTTCGGCTATAGAAATAGTTGCCGCTGAAATCTTTCTTATCCTTCAGGCGGTTATAGTTGATCCCTATAGCTTCATTGTTGGAGAAGCCTGAACTAAGGTTGTTGAAAGGAATTTCGAAGGATTCTTCACGGTCTCCTCCTGAAAAAGAAATGATATTCATTCCCCCACTCCCATTAAAACCGAAATCCCCGGTATCGCCAAATTGAAATGCACTGTTCCCTCTAAACTCCTGCAGGTCATCCCAGCTCAAACCGGTTTGATTGACATTATTGCCATAGCCGATGATCGAAAATTGGTTCACTTTGTCAAACTTATTATATGAGGCATTGGAAGCCCATCTCCCATCTGTTCCTCCTGCCGCTGAAATCTTTCCAAAACCTCCTTTTTTGGCTTCCTCTTTCAGCTCCACGTTCAATGTTTTTTCCTTCACCCCGTCCTCTACTCCTGTGAGTTTGGACTGTTCTGACTTGTCGTCGAATAGCTGAAGCTTGCTTATGGACTCTGCATTTAAATTTTGGGTAGCCATTTTTGTATTTCCACCGAAAAAACGTCTTCCATCCACCGTTACCTTCTGTACTTGTTGCCCTTGGGCAACAATATTTCCATCCTTGTCGATCTGTATCCCAGGTAGCCTGCGCAGCAGGTCTTCCAAAGTCGCTCCGGGCGGCACTTTGAATTTGCTGGCATCGTATTCAAGCGTGTCTCCCCGCATCATCAACGGCGCCTTGGCGGCTTTCACCACCACTTCATAGAGTTCCTGTAAGATGGGCATCAACTGAATCTCTTCCACTTCCAAGTCACCTGTTTCGGGCAAAACCAGTTCCTTTTGGATAGGAAGGTAGCCCATATACGTGGCTTTGATGAGGAGGGGTTGGCGATCTACATTTTTGAATTGGTACTCTCCATCTTTATTAGTTAAAGTGTACGCCACCAAAGCAGAGTCTTTTGGATTAAGAAGAAGTACAGAGGTGTAGTCTAGCGGGATGTTGGTGGTGTCTTTGACCGTTCCCCGAATATTAAGTTTGGATTGGGCTTGCGATGCAAAAGTGGTGGCAAGCAAAAGAAGGAGTGAAAGGAGAAATTTCATTTTTTCTGGGGTATATTATTTAACTATAAAACAAATGACTAAAAAAGACTCCATTCCAAAATCATTCGCAGCTCATCTTTGCAAGTAGAATTCCTAGTGTAAAATGATATGCTCGGGATTGAATGGACAGTTTATAAATTCAGTTATGTTGAAAATGAGTGTACTTTAATAATGTTACTTTTTGTTGACCCTAATCACATACTAACTCTTGATCTCAATATCTAAAAGTAGCTATCATTCACCTCCATCTCTCTTCCTTGATTAGATCTGATCCTGATCAAATCAATATTTCTTTAAATCAAAGGAATGTCTTTTAGATAAAAATCCCCAATCACCTAACCTCCATATTGACGGCTATTTTAATACTGGAAGTTTAGTGATTATTTTTCAAAAATATTACGACTATTTTGTTAAATAATGTTAGTAAGTGATGGTGAGGGAATTGTGGGAATAAATTCTCTTATTAAGAGACAAACTCTTCAGTGTGAAAAGTGAATATTTTTGAAATTGTATCCTCAGGTTTTATGGTTTAAGAAAGTAGGAATTGAAATTTCAAAAGGGTAGGAAATAGCCTTACTTCTTTTTCAAAGTATCACTCATGAATTCCCCCAGTTTGTTTTGGTAAAAAGTAGGATCGGAATTATAGCCTGGAACCAAGCCTTTCTTTTCAGGGAAGGACTCCATATGCAGTGTCTGGGTAGGGAATGCAAATCGGACACCGAGGGTATTGGCCAGTTTTACGGTCTGAACAAGAATCTGATGGCGGCAAGCCAATTCCTCTCCCCAGGTAGGCACTTCAAAAAATATGTAGAACATAATGTCCTGACTGTATGAAGAAAGGTTGTTAAAGTAGATATGATAAAGATCTTTTCGGGTATCTGGATGTGAAAGGACGATCTCCCGGAGTCCTTTTACGAACTCCTCGATTAATTGGGGAGGAGTATCATAGGTCAAGGTCAAGGTAGTGTAGAACCTCCGGTACTGTCTGAGTCCATGGTTGTCCAGGACGGCATCTGCGATTTTGCCATTAGGAACGTACATCAGCGAGTTTCGGAATGTCCGGATTCTGGTGGAGCGAAATCCAACCTCTTCCACCGTTCCGTCGATTTCACCGGAAGTGATCCAATCGCCTACCTGAAAAGGCTTGTCGATGAAGATCATCACTGAGCCAAAGAAGTTTTTGATCGTGTCCTGTGCCGCCAAAGCGATGGCAACACCACCGATGGAAAGGCCAGTTAGAAATGGGATGATATCCAGATTCAATCCATCCCGAAGAATGAAAAGGGTACCGACGATGATTACAAATGCTTTCAGGGTTTTACGAAGCAACGGAACCAGCTGATCATCTAGGGTTGATTCAGTTTTGGTGGCTAATTTCCCAAAATAGGCAGCTACCACATTGACTAATTTGTAGAAGATAATTGTGATCAGGAAGGGCTTCAGCGTCCGGAGCATAATTACGATCCAGGACCAAATCTCAATAGGCAGCTGTAGAACCCGGATAAACAGAGAAAGCAATACCACAATCAGATAGAAACTCGTGACCCGTGCTACCGGTAGTAGATAATCCTCTCCGACCCGTTCATACCCTAAACGCCTCAGCATGTAGAGAAGGACCTTGTCCACTACAATCGTGAAAATCCAGTGTGCCAAAAAAATCAGAAGGATGAGAATGAAAATCCCGAAAAGCTGCCACAATTGAAGTCCCCAATATTCCTGTGTGCCGATTTTGGGTAGAATGTTTAGGAGCTTTGCAGTTCCATAGGGATAAGTTTCTGAATGTAATTCCTCGATTTGAGCGACTGAGAAAGAGGAGAATTTCCAGTTTCCTTCTTCTTTTTCGAGAAATATTCCCGGCAGGACTTTTTTATCAAAGTAATAAATCTGTGCTGCTCCCGCTGTGCTATCCCGGTAATTCTGATCATTTGGGATCTCGCTGGTACGTACCATTACTCCCTTTCCTTCAAAAATCTGTTTCAATTGCACAGCCAGTTTTTGAGGTTTGGGATTTACCATTCCCGAGATATCCAGTGTCTTCCCAGCTTTTTCCGGGTTGAAATGGGATTCATCAAGATTAAAAAAGAACGTGAGGGTAGTGTGGTAGGGAGAACTTAAATTAACTTCCTCACCTACTTTTTCAAGGTCCTGATCTTCCACTATCAATTGCCCAAAGCTGGGGAAACTGATCAGAAGGATTATAATTAGAATGAAAGGGTATCGCTTGATCATGATCTCTCTGAAGTAGATCGCAAGTTACAGATTCAAGCTACCAAGGCCAAAGAAAATTTGGTCGGATCAGATAGCCAATTGATATTCAATCAGGGTTTTGTCATGGATCGTCCGGATCAAATATTGACCTTCGCTGCTTTGGTAAGTTACCTCAATGGTACTTGAGCTCTCTAATGGCATCAAAGTCAGTGCTTTTCCGCTGAGATCATACAGGTAGGTAAAGCCTTGGATAAGATCAGTGATGGCCACCAACTGCCGGTTGGAACCGAAATTAAAATATTGATAACTCAAGCCTTCGGCTGAAGCTCTGGTGCTAAATAGCAGGCGCTCCTCCCGATCCAAAATCTGTACTTCTTTGAACTGACGGGAAACGAAAATAAAATCTGATTCATCTGCACTTGGAACCAGAACAAATTCTTGATCTCTGTCGCCCTTCACCAGCTGATTTCTATAGGTGACTTCCCCGTTGAAATTTGCATGAATGACTTCCCCGCTTTCAGAAATCCCGATCAGCAGGGAAGCTCTGGAGCTGGGGTCATTAAATCCAATGATCCGTGAATCAAAGCCGTTTGCCAGTGGGACGGGGGCACTGGTCTGAAGCTCACCCCGGCGATTGAATAAATGCAGCTTTCCATTTTCAGTTAATGCAACCATAAAATCCCCTTTGCCGGGAGCCCTATAAAAAAATGGAGGTCCAACTGTTTTCGACTTTACAGCCTGCGGATCCCAGCCCTCAAGAGCCGATCCGGTTTTATCTAAAAGGAAAAGATCTCCGCTGTCGGTTGAAATGAAATAGCGATAGTCCTTTGAGTTGCTATAGTCTATCAAATTGAGCTGCTGGATTTTTTTGTCTTTGATTCGAATCGGATAGTTCGGGAGAGGGTTTCCCAGTCGGTCGATTCCATAGATGTAATCGGCAGTTGCCAGGAGCAATTGTAGCTTTCCGTTTTTATAATAATCAATCTGAAAGGCCTTGGACACGATAGGTCCGGAGAGTTTTATGGAATAGACTTCCTGCCCGGCGGAATTGATCAAGTGTAACACATTTTGATCATCCTGTACCACGATGTCCTCGGTATTGTCTTGGTAATTAGTGATGACTTCCGGACCGTAGATTAGACGGTTGGAAAATGTAATTCGGTTACTTGCTGAAAGTGAGATCGCTTCGGTAGTATTCACTTCTGCTGCCTCTCCATCAGAGTAAGTAAGTGACAATGTCCCTTGGGGCACGCCTTGAATTTGATTGATCCGGAAATTTAATGCCTTAAAAGAGCGGAACGAACTGGCATATTTTTGCAGAAAAGAACTCCAGGAAGGATTGGTATCAGAAACCCAGGAATCCCAGATTTGATCCACCAAAATCAATTTGGCAAAACCGGAGGAGGGTAAAAGACTAGATGTTTCTTCGGGAGCATTATTGGATTTGCCCCAAGTGTTGCCAGATCGGACATCATCCAATAGGGACTTAATAGCCTGTTGGGAATTGGCAAAAATCAGGATGTCATCCTGACTTGAAATAAACGTTTGAAGAAAGCCCTGAAATTTACCCTCAAATAAATGGGCAGGAAATTCCTCCTCTGAAATATAAATTATCTCTTGTCCAGCATAAAATTCTGTCCCTCCTTCATTGTCACTGACAATAAATTCTTTCAATAAATCCAAGGCCTCTTTCGAATTGGAAGTCCGTGCAAGCAATGCTTGATTATCTTTGACTCCACTTAGATTTCCCAAGGAAAGGGTGTACAATTCTCCCGTGAAACTGTCAAAAAAACCGCGGTCAATCAGTTTCCGCTGGATTTCGCCGCTTAAAGTCGATCTTCCGGTAAATGCGCGGTCAGAGATTTTTTGAGTTTCGTAGATGCTTTCCAGATTGAGTTGAGTGACCGCCTGAGTCTGGTTTGGAATCAAGTCAAGAATGGCATTGAGATTCGAATTGATCGAAGGAGTAAAATTCACGTCTTCTCCGTAAAAGACTGTACCTGAAAATTCCAGTTCATTTTCTTTGAAGTTCAAATCCAGAGCGACGCTTCCTCCGAGAGATTCCAGACTTTCGATCAGATCTGACTCCCGTTCTTTTTTCACTCCTTTCAGCAAACTGGCGATACTTTTACCGGATAGCAGGAGTCTTCCCATTGAAGTGTTAGATAAGGACAAACCTTTGATTTCTTTAAAAAAACTGTCTGTATTACCATTGACATAGAATCGAATGGCCTCTTCGACAAGAAATGAGGAGGAAGATATCACCGCTAAATCTCCTACATGGGTGACGCTCCATTGCCGGGTATTGGAGGAGTTAAAGTATTCATAAACCGCATTATCGGAATAACTTCTAGTCTGAAATTTGGACCCAGTGGGAATTCTTTTTTTGATTTCTTCAAGAAATTTTAATGCCTCCTGCTCGCTTAGATTAACTGTAAAAAGCAGATCAAAGCTTTCGATTCCCGTAGGATGAAGACTGATTGAAGTCTGTCTATCCTCCATTTTGGAAAAAAGAGAACTGGATTCACCGCTAAGGCTATCCAGACTGGCTATTTGGGAAGTTAGCTTTTGAAAACCCGGAAAATTCCGGAGGATTTTCCAGGAGGAATGTTCTTTCAGGGTATTCCAGGTACTTCCAAACTGAGTGGTTTCAAAGACAAAAACAGCGTTGTTATTGATTACTTCAAGATTATTCAGCTTCCGGGAAGAAAAGTTTTTGAGGTATATCCATGTCCCCGCTGCGACTGTCAGAATAAAAATGATAAGAATAAGTAGGCTTTTCCAGATTTTCACAGAAGCAGGGAATTCGATTTGATTAAAAACAAAAATCAGACCTAAGATGCCCCCAAAATGGAAATGACATCAAAGGTCTGATTGAATAAATCATTAATCTTTACTTTCCAAGGTTGTCAAGCACATTCATTACCTCTTTGACATGCCCTCTTGAGGTTTCCAATAAAGATTTTTCCTCTTTATTCAGATCCAGCTCAAGAACTTTTTCCACCCCATTTTTTCCCAGAATGACAGGCACCCCAAGGTAGCAGTCATCGATTCCATATTCACCGTCCAGTTTGATACAAACAGGGAATACACGGCGCTGATTTTTCAGGATAGCTTCAACCATCTGCGCTGCAGCAGATCCAGGAGCATACCAAGCCGAAGTTCCCATCAATTTCACCAGTTCGCCACCACCAAACTTGGTGCGCTCAATGATTGCGTCAAGTTTGTCTTTGGCCACCAATTCAGTCACCGGAATACCGGCAACGGTAGTGTATCTTGGCAAAGGCACCATTGTGTCCCCATGGCCCCCCATTAGGATTGCCTGAATTTCTTTTGGAGAAACATTCAGTTCCTCTGCTAAAAATGCGCGATAACGAGCGGTATCGAGGATACCTGCCATACCGATTACTTTATTTCTGTCAAATCCAGAAGTCAGGTGTGCCTGATAAGTCATCACATCCAGCGGATTAGATACCACGATGATAATCGCATTTGGAGAGTGCTTTACCACATTTTCAGTCACGGTTTTTACGATGCCGGCGTTGGTTTCGATAAGATCATCACGCGTCATTCCAGGTTTTCTTGGCAACCCGGAAGTGATCACGACTACATCCGAATTAGCGGTTTTGCTATAGTCGTTGGTGCTTCCGATTGTTCGGCTATCGTATTGATTGATTGGAGATTTTTGGAAAATATCAAGGGCTTTACCTTCAGCGACACCTTCTTTGATATCGAGTAAAACGATTTCCTCGGCGATTTCGCGGTAAGCCAATACATCAGCACAGGTTGCACCTACATTACCGGCCCCTATTACGGTTACTTTGCTCATAATTAGATATAGATTTTTTTTAAGTTTAGTTCCTGCTAAAAAGCAGGGCTAAGTTATTAAACTATGCCTAGGAATAGAAACTCAAGGCCGATTTCTTTGATATGGGCTTGGTTTTTTGTCTAAAATGGAGTTCTTAAACAGGATTGTGTTATTCAAACATTTGCCGGAGACTAAAAAACCCGAAAGATTCCCGATAAGAGCGGAAGAGTCGCTGATTATTATCGTTGTAATACTCCGCGAGTGAGGTCATCATTTTAGCTTTGATTTTCGGATTGCTCTGAAATATCTCCTGAATGACAAAGTGTGGAATCACTATCAGCTCAGCTTCTTCGGAGGTGATCAGGGCAGTGTAAGTCCGTTTGGCGTTTTCCAGAAGCGAGTTTTCTCCAAATGCCTCCCCTTTTTTGATTTCCAGGATTGTTTCAAAATTATCTTTGATGTCAATGGTCAGGACTACCTCTCCCTTTTTGACCAGATAAAGTGCCTGGCTGGGATCTTTGCTGAAGAAAACTACTTCATCGCGTACATATTTGCGGTGGTGCATCGCGGGAATGAATCGAGCCATTTCCTTATTTCTCAGTCGCTCAAAGAACTTGATCAACCCCAAGAAATCAAAAATTAGCTGTTCTTCTTCGGTATAGGTTTTTGAAAAGGGATTTAACATTTCAGTTCTTTTTAAGGTACAGAATTTTACGGGTGGCGGCAGTAGTTTTGGCCCAATCCGCGATTCGGTAGCCGATCACCCAAGCGATTTCCCCATTTGAAATCAATACCTTTACGGCTTGCTTACGAATCAAGGGCACCTTCAAATCTATCAAAAAGTCTGAGATTTTTTTATTGCTTTTCATTCCTAGTGGAATAAAGCGGTCACCTAATTCCCAGTTGCGGATGGTCAGAGGGAACTGGAGTTGCTCGAGGTCCAACATGGCGTTTTCCCTATGCAGATCGATTGGTCCGTTTCCTTCAGTTTTAAGGATTTCAAAATGACCTTCGGGAAGCTCAAATTCAATGTCCGAAGCCTCCAATCGGATAGGATCGAAAGGGGCTGTTTTGGTGCCCAGGTAAATCTTTTCCCGGTCTATATTAACTATGAAATCCCCCGATTCGAAGATTTTGCCGGCTTCACCAAGTTGGATGCTTTCGTAAATATCCTGGCATTGATCAGAATTGAAGCCGTAGGATCGCAACCAGAAGTAGATCAGACTGCCAGCGCCCTGAAGGTGGAGGAGAGCATCGGTATTTATATTTTGAATCCCCTCTTCAGTTTCTAGATTGGCTTTTAGCCAATGATCAAATAATCCGCTGAAAGCTCTTCCGGTATCTTTTACTCGTTCAAAACTTTTAAGAAGGGTTTTTTTGGCATCCGGAGAAAACCCGAAAATTTCCGGGAGTACATTTTGCCTCAGCCTGTTCCGTTTGTAATCGGTTTTTTGATTACTGCTGTCCTCTCTCCATTTGATTGAATTTTGCAACGCAAAATCCTTAATTTCCTCTTTGGAGAAGTTGAGCAAAGGGCGGATTAGCTGCCCTCGTTTATCGGCCATACCGTATAATCCCTCGATCCCTGTGCCTCGAAGTAAATTTAGAAATATTGTTTCCACCTGATCATCCTGGTGATGGGCCAAGATGATTCCGGCTAGCTTTCTTTCGGATCGTAGTTTTTCAAACCAATCGTATCGGATCTCCCGTGCGGCCATTTGGGTGGAAATCTGTGAATCTTCGGCGAAAGCGGTTGTATCTGCCCGATGAAAATGAGCGGTTTTCTTATTTCGGGTTGCCCATTCTCTGACAAATTCCTCATCTCCCTGACTTTCCTCACCGCGAAGTTGAAAATTGACGTGAGCTACTTCGAAAGAAATCTCTGCCCGCATCAAAAGCTCTCCGAGCACCATGCTGTCCAATCCCCCACTACAGGCAAGTAGATAGGATTCTGAGTGATTTAACAAAGATTTACTTTGTATATGACGTATAAAAGCAGCTACCATTGATCAAAAATATCATTTTCTACTAATTTTGCGCAGACTCACGTGCGCATGACCCAGAAGCTGTTTACTGTATTTATTCCAATCTTGATTTTTTTCGGATCCTTCGAAAAAGTGAGTGCGCAAGGCTCCTCGACTTTGGAGATCATGCAGGCCGATGAATTAATCGGAGCACAGGGTTTTGAGCGCCTGATCGGTACAGTGCGGATGAAACACCAAAACTCGCTCATCTTTTGTGATTCTGCACATTTCTTCCGGACAGAAAATCAAGCCAGACTATTCGGGAATGTACGAATCGAGGATACAGTAGATCCGGTAGTGACACGCAGTGCCTATGCGGAATACGATGGGAATACCAAAGTCGCCAAATTGAGAAATAGGGTTGTTTTTTCAAATCAGGAGACTACCCTCTATACCGAATATCTGGATTATGACCGCTTGAGCAACATCGCTTATTATTATAATTCCGGGAAAGTGGTCGATTCGACTAACGTGCTCACCAGCGAGCTTGGCCGATATGAGGTGAATCTGGAGCGGATCACTTTCGAGAATCAAGTGGTCTTAGTGAATCCTGATTATACTTTGAAGACTGATTACCTGGTTTATCTCACTATACCAAAAACAGCTGAGACCAAAGGACTGACAAATTTGGTTTCAAAGGATGGGAACAAATTGAACGCTCAAAAAGGAAGTTTTTATAATACCCAAGCCAAACAGTTTCGGTTCTTCGACGGAATAGTCGAAACTGAGACTAGCCGCATTAAAGGCGACCGGCTCTTCTACGACGAATTGAAATCTTACTATAAGGGTGAGGGAGATGTCCGGGTATTGAATCGGGAAAGAGATGTGGAAGTTTTTGGAGATTTGGGGGAATATTGGGAGGAAAGAAAATATAGTCTTATTCAAGGGAATGCGTTGGTCCGCAAGTATTTTGAAAAGGACACACTTTACATGACTGCAGATTCCCTGATCTCCCAAGATAATGAATTAGATTCGGCAAGATTTCTTTTGGCTTTTCATGCTGTAAACTTACTTAACAAAGATATTTCAGGAATTGCTGATTCCTTGGTTTATAATTATTCGGACTCCTCCATTCGATTGTACGAGGATCCGGTGATGTGGAACAGTAAAAGTCAGATTTCCGCAGATTCGATGGTTTTTTATATAGTCAATGAGGAGCTTGACCGGGTTTACCTAAAGGATAATGGATTCTTGATTACCCAGGATACGCTTTTCAATTCAAATCAGATGAAGGGACGAGTGATGAATGGGTACTTTAGGGAAGGCAAGATCCATCGGCTTGATATAGACGGCAATGGAGAATCTCTTTACTTTGCTTTAGAAGGGGATACGCTCACCCAAGGAGTTAATAAAACACTGAGCGCTACGATCAAACTCAGGTTTGAAGAAGGGGCGATCACCCGGGTCACCTACGGAGTGAAGCCCGACGGGAAGTTCACTCCCTTTCAATTATTGAATGAGGAGGTAAGCAAATTGTCAGGCTATAACTGGAGGGTTGAAGAAAAACCAACCATGGAAGACATAAATGCCTGGCGTGAAGTGGAAGAAATAGATCCCAGTGCAAAAAACTTTTTTGATTCTCCGGATGTCAAACTACGAATGCCAGAGGATGAAGAAATCCAAAAATCCCTGGAAAAACGGTTGCCGGCTACAAAAAAAAGAAGTTTGAACCCCGTTTTGCCAATCAAAGAAATCCGCTAACGATATTCAATCGGATTTATTTTTAAATGGTTAACAGAATTTAACCGCAAATTTCCTTGTTTCGATGACCATGAAGCTAAATTTGTCCGTATATTGAATACAGTTTAAAAACTGAAGAGCTTATAGATTAAAATTTTACATGAACAGATTACTGATGTTTTTTACATGCCTCTGGCTGTTGCTTCCAATCGTTGGATTTGCGCAGCAGATTCGTGTGCTCAGTGAAAATCTTGAATTCAGGGGAGATTTAGGTTCTACCCAACGTAAAACTATTATTCTTCAAAACGATTCCGACGAGTCCAAAACCTTCTTTCTCAAAAATCTGAGAGGAAACATTGGTTCTTCGCAGCTGATCAAAGTCTGTATAGGGGATAGATGCTATGATCCAAAAAAGGAATTGGCAAAAATCAAACTGACTTTGGAGCCGGGAGAAATTGTCACAGATATCTACCTTGATTTCCAGATGGGAATCGCAGAGGCGAGAGGTTCTTTTGACTTGTTCTTCGCAAATGAGGCCAATATTCGGGAAGTTTTCGTAGTTGAGGCGGTTTATGCTGTTGAAAATGGCAAAAACAAAGTCGATGAGTTTGATTACAATGAAATGATTCTCAGTGATGTCTATCCCAATCCAAGCAACCGGATTGCTCAGTTTGATTACGAATACAAAAACCCCAAAGTGAAGGCCCGAATCGCCATCAATAGTTTCATTGGAAATCCCGTAGCTGAATATGAGCTAGATCCAAATCGGAAATCTCTTGTGATCAATGTTTCAGATTTCAATCCGGGCGTTTACTTCTACACTCTTTTTCTGGACAATAAAAATATTGTCACCAAGAAGCTCGTTGTAAAGAAGTGACCTTCATCCATTTCTCCAATCCATTTGAATCCGAATAATTATCCCGTATATTTGCGGTCTTGAAAATGAAAATGCGCCTACAATTCCTTCTATTTCTGCTTATTACACTGGTCCTCTCTTCCTGTGGACCCTTTAGTAAATTGGAAAAAAGCACCAATTGGGAAGAGCTTTACAAAGGAGCCAACGATTATTATCAAGCAGGTGAGTACAATAAGGCCATTATCCTCTATGATAAAGTGTTACCTGTGATCCGAGGAAGTGAAAAGGCTGAACTGGCGGATTACAATTATGCGAATTCACATTTCAAGACGAAGCGCTACATAGAGGCAGCCGGTTATTTCAGCAATTTTTACCGGACATATAATCGAAGTCCATTGGCAGAAGAGGCGCTTTTCATGAATGCGTATGCGCTCTATTTGGATGCGCCGGATTATAATTTGGATCAGCAAAGTTCACGTGAAGCCGTCGCTGCTATCCAGCAATTCGTAACCGCATTCCCCGGTTCTGCCAGCTATGAGCGAGCGATGGAAATGCTTATGGATTTGCAAAATCGATTTGAGGAGAAAGCATATCAGGAATCCACCATGTATTACCGATTGAAAGACGGGTTGTATCCAGGGGATTTTTACAGAGCATGCATCATTAATTTCCAGAACTTTGCTAAAGACTATCCCGAAAGCGAGCACAATGAGGAACTGGCATATAAACTAGTTGAAGTGAGTGCAGGATACGCTAAGAATAGTGTATTTCAGAAAAAGGAAGAAAGATTAAACGATGCGCTGAAATTCGCAGCTACATTTTACAGAAGATATCCCAATAGCCGTTATACCGGTGAAGTGAAGAAGTATGAGGAGATTGCCAGAGAGGAACTTGGTGATCACATCAAACTGAAAATAAAATATGCAGAGCAGGCAGCTGCACAAGCGGAGAAAATCACCGCTGAAAATACTGCTGAAAAAAAAGATAATAATTAAAATATAAACAATAGAACCATGGCTACTAATCCATCGATTATCACCAGAGATTTGGACAAAATCGCAGAAAAGACCGGTAATATCTATGAGTCGCTTCATGTGGTAGGACAGCGGGCAAAGCAAATTTCAAACAACCTTAAGGAAGAATTGAACAACAAACTTTCTGAGTTTGCTTCTACTGTAGATAATCTGGAAGAGGTTTTCGAAAATAAAGAGCAAATCGAAATCTCCAAATTCTACGAAAGAATGCCTAAGCCAAGCACATTGGCCTTGGAAGAATTCATTGAGGGAAAAGTTTATCACAGAACTCAGGAAGATTCAAAAGGAGAATAATTCCATGAGTCTGGAGGGTAAGAAAATTCTACTGGGTGTGACCGGCAGTATCGCCGCTTACAAGAGTGCTCATCTTACTCGTTTATTAATTCAATCTGGAGCAGAAGTGCAAATCATTATGAGCGCTTCTGCTTCTGATTTTATAACCCCGCTCACTTTAGCAACCCTTTCAAAGCGGCCTGTTCTCATTGAATTCACAAAGGATAAAACCGGAGAATGGAACAACCATGTTGAACTGGGATTATGGGCTGATCTATTTTTGATTGCACCGATCAGTGCCAATACACTTGCAAAATTGGCCAACGGCCTTTGCGATAACCTGCTTTCTGCTACCTACCTTTCTGCCAGATGCCCGGTCATGATGGCTCCGGCCATGGATTTGGATATGTATCAGCATCCTGCAGTCCTGTCAAATATGAGCAAATTGAGGTCTTATGGGAATTTGATATTGGATGCAGAAGTGGGCGAATTGGCAAGTGGTCTGTCCGGGCAGGGCAGAATGATGGAACCTGAGCATATTCTTTCCAGGATCCATGCTTTTTTTAATTCCAGCCTTGAATTTAAAGGAAAAAAAGTGCTCATTACTTTAGGCCCTACTCAGGAAGCGCTTGATCCGGTGCGCTTTATCAGTAATCATTCCAGCGGGAAAATGGGCTTAGCTTTGGCAAATGCTTTTAGAAATAGAGGAGCGGATGTTTACGTGATTTCCGGTCCCATCTCAATCCCCGTAGAGAAAAGCCAATTTCACTGGAAAGATGTGACCTCGGCCGAGGAGATGTATCAAGCAGCTTTGACCTTACATCCTCAGATGGATATATGCATATTCGCAGCAGCTGTGGCGGATTATAGCCCCTTGAATACCGCCACTGAGAAAATTAAAAAATCAGAGGATACGATCAGTCTGGAACTCAAAAAAAATCCCGATATCGCAGCCGAACTTGGCAAGGCAAAAAAGATCAATCAAATCCATATCGGCTTTGCACTTGAGACAGAAAACGAAAAAGTGAACGCTATTAAAAAGCTGGAGAAAAAGAATTTTGATCTGATTGTATTGAATTCTACCCGTGACCAAGGCGCAGGTTTCAAATTAGACACCAACAAGGTGGAGATTTTTCAAGGCTCTGGAGTCTCTGTGAAATCCGATCTGGCTTCTAAAGAGGTGATCGCAGATTTAATTTTGGAGCAAATTAAATCCATTCCGGTATGGATTTGAATCGGACCTATCCGCAACGTTTTATGAAAAAAGGCCTGCTCTTTTTCTTCTTTTTTTTGTGGACGATGATAGGTTTCGGCCAGGAATTGAATTTCACAGTAATAATCAACAGCGACCGTTCTAGAATCCAAAACACAGATGTCTTTGTGCAGATGAAGGCCAGTTTTGAACAATTTCTAAATGGCAGATCCTGGACCACGGATGAGTTTAGACCGGCGGAGCGAATCAAGGGATCACTCCTGATCACTATCAATGAAGTCCCTCAGGTAGGAAGCTACAATGCTACCGTTCAGATCCAGACCGTAAGGCCGGTCTATGGAACAAATTATGAAAGTCTCCTATTTAATTTTGCAGACAGGAATTGGAACTTTGAGTACATTGAATCCCAGCCTTTGGAATTCAATAGGTTTACCTATTTGAATAATGTCAGCTCGCTCTTGGCTTTCTATGCGCATATCGCCTTAGGATTGGATTACGATTCATTTGAAATCAGAGGAGGTGATGAGTTTTTCGAAATCGCAAATGACATTGTCAATAATGCACAGCAGTCAGGCCGCCAAGGCTGGGGACAAAGCACCACAGATCGGCGAAATCGCTATTGGTTAATCAATGATATTTACATTTCCTCGGTTTATTCAAAAATCCGGGATGCCTATTATTTATACCATCGTCAGGGGTTGGATATTCTTCAAACACAGCCTGAGCAGGCCTATGAAAATATCCTGGAGGCCATTCGTATCGTAGCAGCCGCTAATAAAGCCCAACCTAACGGAATTTTCACGATAACTTTTATGGATGCAAAAAGTGACGAAATTTCCAAAGTCCTCAAAAATGCACCGTTGGAAATTCGTACAGAGGCAGTAGAATTACTATTGCAAGTTGACCCAAATAATGCGAAAAAGTACAATGAATTGCTGAAAAGCTAATTTCGTTTTTTTAGTTTTACCATTCCTTTTCAAGCTTTATGCTCAAATCACTCAGCATTTCCAATTATGCCCTAATCGAACAATTGCTCATGCAGCCCGGTGCAGGTCTGAGCATGATCACAGGAGAAACTGGCGCTGGGAAATCCATTATGCTTGGTGCAGTGGGTATGTTGCTTGGCAATCGGGCAGATACCAAGGTTCTTTTGCATGAGGATCAAAAATGCGTCATTGAAGGTGTTTTTGAAATAGGAAATTATGGATTGAAGGACTTTTTCGAAAAAGAAGATTTGGATTTCGATCCACATTGCATCATCCGCAGGGAAATCAGCCCCAGTGGGAAGTCCCGTTCTTTTATAAATGATACCCCGGTTTTACTCGAAGCACTGAAGAGTCTAGGAGCAAGACTGATGGATGTGCATTCCCAGCATGATACCCTTCAACTGGCTTCTGGTCAGTATCAACTCGGTCTTGTGGATGCATTTGCGCAGACTTCCAAAGAGCAACAAGCTTATAAATCCCACTTCAAGGTTTTCAAGGCTGCCCAAAAGAAGTTTGAAAATTTAAAGATGCGTGCCTTTGAATTGAAAAAGGAGGCAGATTTTAACGCTTTCCAACTTGAAGAACTGGGAGTGCTTGCCCTTCAACCTGGTGAGCAGGCTGAGCTGGAGTCCTCACAGGAAATTCTTGAAAATGCGGAAGAAATCAAGCGCAGAATCAATGAAATGCTTCAACTTCTGCAGGATGATCAAATTGGAATCCTGAACGGGATGAATCAAGTAAATCATGGAATGCTTTCTTTATCCAAATTGGCCCATAGCTATGAAGACCTCAAGGAACGTTTCCATTCGCTGTTAATCGAATTAAGAGATATCGAAGAGACGCTTCTGGATGAGGAGAGTAGGGTTGAGGTGGACTTTGAAAAACTCGATCAAGTCCGGGATCGATTAAGCAAGATTTATCAACTTCAAAAAAAGCATGGCTTATCGACAGTCGAAGAGTTGATCGATTTGGAAAAAGTACTTGCCGATAAAGTATTTGAAGTCCAGAATATGGATGATATGCTTGCTACGGCAGAATCGGAATTAGGAATCGCCGAGAACGAACTCCAAAAAGCTGGCCTTACTCTCAGAGAGAGAAGGCTGGCATGTTTCAGATCTTTCAGCAGGGATTTGGAGAATCTGCTTGCTGGGCTTGGAATGGAAAATGCCAAAATAGAATTTGAGCATAAATCGGTTTCTGCTAATTCCGGAGGAATGGATGAAATTGAGATTCTTTTTTCAGCCAACAAAGGTTCGGCACCTCAGCCATTGAAGCGAGTAGCTTCGGGTGGGGAGTTTTCCAGGTTGCTTTTTGCAATCAAATATTTAATGGCAGATAAGATGGCTCTTCCTACACTTATTTTTGACGAGATCGACGCTGGAATTTCCGGAGAGGTTGCTTTAAAAATGGTCGGGATGATGCAGGATATATCCAAAAATCATCAAGTCATCTGTATCACCCATTTGCCTCAAGTCGCCGGAAAGGGAGATTTGCATTATTTTGTATATAAGGATAACAGTTCAGCTAAGACCGTCAGCAAGATTAAATTATTGAACAGGGAGGAGCGAATAGAGGAGCTTGCCAAGATGATCTCCGGTGTGAATCCTTCTGACTCGGCAAGGAAAAGTGCCCGCGAATTACTTCAATAATATCCTGTCCATGTACTCCTAAAAATCAGAAATCATATTTTTTGCCTACTTTTAGGCATATTTTTGAAACAAAACCCTATAGCTATATGCCAGAAAATTTGCTGAAAGGAAAAGTAGGAATCATCACAGGAGCACTGGATGAAAATTCAATCGCTTGGAAAACAGCGCTCAAAGCCAAGGAGCAAGGCGCTAAATTCGTCCTGACCAATGCCCCAATAGCCATGCGAATGGGAGCTATCAATGAACTTGCACAGGAATGTAACACGATCGTGATTCCTGCTGATGCGACTAGCTTGGAAGACATCGAGAAACTATATACTGAAGCTAAAGAATATTTGGGGGGTAATTTCGATTTCCTTCTGCATTCGATCGGAATGTCTCCGAATATCCGGAAAGGTCGATCTTACGGTGACTTGAACTATGACTGGGCAATGAAGTCATATGATGTATCAGCGATTTCTTTTCACAAGATGATGCAAGTGGCGGAGAAAAAAGACGTCATGAACGAGTGGGCTTCCATAGTAGGGCTTTCCTACATTGCTGCTCAGCGAGTGTTTCCGTTTTACACGGATATGGCTGATGCCAAAGCCCTGCTCGAGAGCATCGCAAGAGGCTATGGCTACCGATTTGGTAAACTTAAAAAAGTCAGAGTAAATACCATTTCCCAATCACCTACCAAAACTACAGCCGGAACGGGTATTGGAGGATTTGATTCCTTCTATAATTTTGCAGAATCACTCTCCCCACTGGGCAATGCTTCAGCAGAATCCTGTGCGGACTACATTGTCACTATGTTTTCGGACTTGACCAGAATGGTCACTATGCAGAATTTATTCCATGATGGAGGATATTCTTTCACTGGTATCTCCGAGGAAATGATGGATAAAGTCAACAATTTATAACAACCACCAACCTAATGTTAAAAAGCCTCCTGGATTTTCCCGGAGGCTTTTTTTTAGTTTCACTCATCCTTTTTCAGTTTTTTGTTCTTTGATTTTAGTCTATATTATTGGCCTCAAACTTATTCCCACCTTATGAAGATAAAATTCCTTTGCCTAGGTGTTTTAGGCATTTTTCTGGCGTTTCCGATTTTAGCACAGATCCAGCCCGCTCCAGCCCGTACCGAAGGAGATGGACAATATGGGCGATTGATTCTTAGGGGAGTTATCCTGATTGATGGTACAGGTGCTCCTCCTGTTGGACCAGTCGATGTGGTGGTCGAAAAAAATAGAATTGCCCAGATTCAGGTGGTGGGCTATCCTGGCCTTCCCATTTCAGACAGTCGCAGGCCAAAGGCTGGTCCAGAAGACAAAGTTTATGATTTGGAAGGACATTACCTTTTACCAGGTTTTATCGATTCTCATGGGCATATCGGAGGTACAGGTCAAGGTACGCCTGCCGAATATGTTTACAAATTATGGATGGCTCATGGGATAACCACCGTTCGGGATCCTTCTGCTGGAAATGGTCTGGATTGGGTCCTTTCTGAAAAGAAGAGATCCGCCGCCAACGAGATTACCGCACCTCGGCTTTTTGCCTACACCGCTTTTGGCCAGAAAGCAGAAAAACCGATTACCACAGCTGAAGAAGCAAAGGCTTGGGTGAATTGGAATGCCCAACAGGGAGCTGATGGGATTAAGTTTTTTGGTGCAAAGCCGGAAGTCATGCAAGCAGCTATTTCTGAAAATAAAAGACTAGGGCTTCGCTCAGCGATGCATCACCAGCAACTGGATGTAGCACGATGGAACGTACTGAATTCTGCACGGGCAGGACTGACTTCCATGGAGCATTGGTATGGTTTGCCAGAGGCACTTTTTGAGGATCGTACGATTCAGGATTTCAGGTTGGATTACAATTATCAAAACGAACAGCACCGGTTTGCTGAAGCCGGGAAACTATGGAAGCAAGCAGCCCCGCCTTATTCCGAGCATTGGAATAAAGTAATGAACGAGCTTTTGGAGCTGGACTTTACCTTGGATCCTACTTTCAATATTTATGAAGCAAATCGGGATTTGATGCGGGCTAGAACTGCCGAATGGCATCCCGTTTATACCCTGCCTTCTCTCTGGAAATTTTACCAGCCAAGCCGCCAATCACATGGTTCTTATTGGTTTGATTGGACCACGGAGGAGGAGATCCAATGGAAGGAAAACTATAGACTCTGGATGACTTTTGTCAATGAATATAAAAATCGGGGAGGCCGGGTGACAGCAGGGTCAGATTCTGGGTTCATCTACCAACTTTACGGCTTTGCTTTTATCAGGGAGTTGGAATTATTGAGAGAAGCAGGTTTCCATCCACTTGAAGTAATTCGGTCTGCCACCTTATTTGGAGCGCAATCCCTTGGGATGGAAAAAGAAATAGGAACTGTGGAGGTTGGCAAACTTGCCGATTTTGTTATTCTCGAGGAAAACCCATTGCAGAACCTGAAAGTCCTTTATGGAACAGGCGCAATAAGGCTAAATGATAAAAATGAACCAATTCGGGTGGGCGGAGTGAAGTACACTGTAAAAGACGGTATCGTCTTTGATGCGAAAGCTTTATTGAATGATGTCAAAGTGATGGTAGAAAAAGCCAAGACATCTGAAAATATCAAACTCAAACAGCCCGGTCTGGATTGGGAATGAAATTGCTGAAAGTACACGTGGTTAAATAAACATCCAAAATGCCTGAAATAGAAGCTAACGGAGTCAAAATTTTCTATGAAGATACCGGAATAGGTGAGCAGACGATTATTTTTTCACACGGCTTACTCTATTCCCATCGAATGTTTCAAGACCAAATTGATTTTTTAAAAACCAAATATAGAATCATTGCTTATGATCATCGGGGCCAGGGTCAAAGTGAGGCCAAATCGCCCTATGATATGGATACTTTGACCGAGGATGCTGCCCAACTGATAAAAGTACTCATTAACGGACCGGTACATTTTGTAGGACTTTCGATGGGAGGGTTTGTCGGTATGCGACTTGCCGCCAGATACCCAAAGCTGGTCAAATCTCTCATTCTTTTGGATACTTCCGCCAATGCCGAACCAGTAGAAAACTTACCCAAATACAAAATACTAAATGGTTTGGTGAAATGGTTTGGAGTATTGCCTCCAATTACCAACCAAGTGATGCCGATCATGTTTGCCCAGAGCTGGCTCAGCGACCCTTTGAATTCGGACAAGATTAAGTTTTGGAAAAAGGAATTGACTTCAAATAAAAAATCTATCCATGGTCCAGTCGAAGGTGTAATCTATCGAAAGGGAATTGAGTCGGAGTTGAGCAATATCACCTGTCCCACCCTGATTTTAGTGGGAGATGAAGATGTGGCCACTAAACCCGAAAAGGCTAAATTTATCCAAATGGGAATTACGGGCGCCAAACTACACATGATCCCAGGCGCTGGTCATAGTAGCTCGATCGAAAAACCAAAAGAGGTCAATCGCTTAATTGGGGACTGGTTGATTGATATATTATAGATCATCCAAAACCTTTCAGGCTTGATTTTTACGCTATTCTGGTAAATATCCCCACTAAAAAACCTTCCCCAAGCCATGTTTTTTTCTATTAAAATTACGCTGAGATAAATCTCAAATTTATCTATTCAACTTCCCACGGCTCCGGAGACCATTAAAATTCTCAAAATTAAAAGTGGCTCTCAGGTTCAGTCTGAA
>CAZFSC010000030.1:0-6765 GCA_964521585.1 uncultured Limnohabitans sp. | reverse complement strand
TGATTGATATATTATAGATCGACCAAAACCTTTCAGGCTTGATTTCCACTCTATTCTGGTAAATATCCCCACTAAAAAAGCTTCCCCACCAAACTATATTTTTTTCTTTTAAAAATACGCTGAGATAAATCCCAAATTTATCTGTTCAATTTCCCATGCTTCCGGAGAACATTTAAATTTTCAAAATTAAAAATGGCTCTCAGGTTCAGTCTGAATTGTGTAAAGTATATTTTAAAATATTGGTTTTAAGGTTTTTAGGCGTTATGAAAAGCTGAAAGTTTTTGAGGGATTAGTATGAAAATTCATTGGCTAAGAAAATATTTTTTTATTTTTAAACTTTTTCCTGTAATTATGTGTATATACATTAAATACAATTACACTTTTCCCAATGAAGATCGAAGACGCAATTCAGCAGAAGGAATTTAAAGACGCCTACAATAAACTGGTGGTGAACCTTCTTTATACCAATAGTTACTTGGTAACTCTGCAGAATAGTCTTTTCAAGCCTTTTGGGATATCTCCAGAGCAGTACAATGTGCTTCGAATTCTCCGTGGTCAAAACGGGGTGCCGACGACTGTATCTTCTATTCAGGATCGGATGCTCAATAAAATGTCCAACGCGAGTCGCCTAGTGGAAAAGTTGAAAAACAAAGGTTTGGTTCAACGCACAGAATGTCCGGATGATCGGCGTCAGGTAGATATTTTGATTACGGCGAAAGGACTAAAACTGCTTGAATCACTTCAGGCCCAAGTTGAGAACTCAAATAAAAATTTTGTGCACCTGGACGAAAATGAAGTCAATCAACTCAATGATTTGCTGGACAAAATGCGAGGCTAAAAAAATTTACGTCAATAGATGTATAGACAGTTAATGTAAAAACATATTTAAATAAATTTAATCAAATCAACAAACAACAATTATGAGCACAAGTAAATGGATTATCGACCCTACACACTCTGAAGTTTCTTTCAAAGTGAAGCACTTAGTTATCTCTACAGTGACAGGTTATTTCAAAAAATTCGAAGGCAGCGCAGAGAGTTCCTCTGAGGATTTTGACGGTGCAAAAGTTTCTTTCTCAGCAGCTATTGATAGCATAGATACCAATATGCCAGATCGGGACAATCACCTGAAGTCTGCTGACTTCTTTGATGCTGCCAGCCATCCCGATTTGAAATTTGAGGGCAAACTATCCAAGAATGATGGAGACTACAAGTTGGTCGGTGATATCAATATCAGAGGAACCAAAAAGGAAATAACTCTGGATGTTGACTTTGGAGGACAGGCTACTGATCCTTATGGACAAACCAAGGCAGGTTTTGAAATTGAAGGCAAAATCAATCGGAAGGATTTTGGTCTTTCCTGGTCGGCGGTCACTGAGGCTGGCAATGTAGTCGTGAGTGATCAAGTGAAACTCTTTATGAATATTCAGCTGATTAAGCAATAAAAGTTTTTCGTCGGGGTATTTTCAAACCCCGACGACTTCTTCTAGTATAACTATCTGTATTCATTCCTTTTCAAAATATTTATGAAACCTCTAATTTCAGGAATCCACCATATCACTGCGATCGCAGGTGATCCCCAGGCCAATATTGATTTTTATACCGGTGTTTTGGGATTGAGATTGGTGAAAAAGACTATCAATTTTGATGCTCCGGATGTGTATCATTTTTATTTTGGAGATGAATTGGGACAGCCGGGTACAGTTTTTACCACCTTCCCTTTCAAAGGTGCTAGGCGAGGGGTGAAAGGAACAGGGGAATTGACCTACACTGCCTTTTCCATTCCTTTAGAATCGCTTGACTACTGGAGCGCACGATTAAAGAAGTTCAATTATCCGATTTCCGATGTACAAACGCGGTTTGGCGAAAAATTGATTCGCTTTGAAGATCATGATGGCATGGGAATCGAACTCATCGCTAACGATTCTGATGATCGAAAAGGATGGACTTACGGTACAATTCCTGCCGAATATTCCATCAGAGGATTTTATGGTGCTACCTTAAATCTTAAAAGTAAAGAGTTGACTGAGAAACTGTTGCTGGGTCATATGGATTATCGATTTATCGGAGAGGAGCAAGGTCGGTTTCGATATGGTACAGAAGGAAAGCCTGGTGATATTTTGGATATCTTGGTCAATCCGACTGGATATCGGGGACAGCAAAGCGCAGGTACTGTCCATCATATTGCATTCCGAACCGCAAATACTTCTTCCCAGCTTGAGATTCAAAAGATTCTTATGGAAAACGGATATCAAGTGACTGAAGTCAAGGATAGGAATTATTTCAAGTCTATTTATTTCCGGGAGCCAGGAGGTGTTTTATTTGAAATAGCAACTGATGAACCGGGGTTTGCCATTGATGAAGAGGAAGCTCACTTGGGCGAATTGTTGAAATTGCCGGATTGGGCAGAGCCTAGCCGGGATAAGATCGAAGCTGCTTTGATACCTGTCAACTTAAATCCAGAAAAGTATGCCTAATATTAGATCTGCGGGAATTTCCATCGATCAGGCCTCTAAAGTGGCCATAATGTTGCATGGAAGAGGGGCTAGTGCTTCCGGGATCCTTGCCTTAAAGGATCATTTGAATTTGGAAAATTTTGCGTTGTTAGCACCGGAAGCAAGCGGAAATTCCTGGTATCCATATAGTTTCATGGCACCGGATGCCAATAACGAGCCTGCCTATTCCAAGGCCATCAGCCAAATCGAAGAATTGGTTCAGGATCTTTTCGCGAAAGGTTATCGATCGGATCAGCTCTATTTTATCGGATTTTCGCAGGGTGCCTGTTTGGCTCTTGAATTTGGGGCACGCTTTGCAAAAAGATATGGCGGAATTATCGCTTTCACCGGGGGGCTGATTGGAGAAAAACTGAACCCGGAGAAATACGAAGGTAATTTTGAAAATACCCCCATTTTCATTGGAAGCAGTAAGAAAGATTTTCATGTTCCATTGGAAAGAATAAAACTTTCTGAGGAATTGCTGGTTCAGATGGGGGCAGATGTTAAAACGCTGCTTTTTGATGATGCTGACCATACTATCCGGAGGGAAGAAGTGGAATGGGTCAACAATAATATTTTGATATAGGCAACATATGGTTTTCTTAATTCAAAAAAGACCTTGGCATTCGTCAAGGTTTTTTTATTTCTTAAATTTTTAAATCATCAGTATTTTTCCAGAATAGAAAAACTTTGCAAGTGTTTGAATAATAAATAAATACGAGTTGAGATTTGAATTTACTCAATGCATCAAAGAGTAAGTTATTCTTTTGATTTTAAGCGCATTTAAGATTGACTTCACTACCCGTTTAGAAAGAATAGCTGACTTGAGATCCTTTTTCCGGATCCAATTCGATCTGGGCAAACACGCCGATCTCTTGCTGCAATTCTTCTACATGGCTGATGATTCCCACGATCCGGTTTTCATGCCTTAGTGATTTGAGCGTTTCAAAAACCACTCGCAAGGCATTCCGATCCAATGCTCCGAAGCCTTCATCCAGAAAGAAAAAGCTTTGATCGGCTCGGTTGAGTGATTTAACCTTTTCAGCCAAGGCCAAAGCCAAGCAGAGTGAGGCCTGGAAAGTCTGACCTCCAGATAGGGTTTTTAGCAATCTCCGCTTTCCGCCGTTTAGGTAATCAATCACCCAAAACGTATTATCTTCATCGATTTCCAGACTGAGACTGTTTTTGCTCAGTTTCATAAAGCGAAGATTCGCAGTATTGCAGAGTTCCTTGAGATAGATCGAACTGACATATTTCACGAATCCACTTCCTTTAAACAGGCGCTCTAGTTCTTTCAGATTACTTTCCCTGATTTCCAGTTTGGCAAGTGATTTTTCCAAAATTGCTTTTTCGCCAAGTTTGTTTTGGGTCTCTTTGATTCCTTGACGGAGTAGAATCAGTTGCTTTTGTAGAGCCTCTTGTTGTGATTTTAAATTCTGGAAATCATCTTTTAATGCTGAAAACCTAACAGAATCGAAGTCCACAACTCCTTTTTCATTTTCCAGTTCTTGGATTCTGCTTGAAAGTGTCGCCAGTTTCTGATCGAATTGTCGGATTTCCAAATCGACTTTTTCCGCATCAATCGACTGTTCAAAAAGTCGGATCAGCGCCTGTTCATCCTGGAAATTGTATTGAATTTTAAGTTTGGAAAAAGTAGAAGTTAACTCTTCTAATTTCCCGCTAAGCTCCTGCTTTCGATTTTCGAAATTCTTCAGATCGGCAAGATTGGTACTTTGCTCGGCCCGTTTTTCACGAAGATGTTTCTGCTTTCCATCCAGAAGTTCAATTGCGGTTTGAATGTCTTTTTCCACATTTCCAATCATGGCTTTAATGGCATCCAACTCTTTTCCGAAAAAGGGCTTGCAAAATGTTGGATCCTTGATTTCCTCTTTTTTGGTGTTGATCGCAATCTGCTTTGACTGGAAAGTCAGAGTCGCCTGATTGAATGATTTTTCAAGAGAATCCACTTGATCCCGTTCGGTAGCCCAATTTTGGCGGAGCGTTTTTAGCTGCTGTTCCAGTCTGGACTTGTGCTGGGCGGAGTGATCCAGATTCTTGATTTTTACGGCCAATTCGGTTGGATCTTTCAGACCGAAAGAAGTAAGTTTTTTTGCTAGGTTCAAGCCGGATTTTTTGATTTCTTCCAGCTCTTTTGTTTTTTCTGTCCTGTTTTTCTGTTGATTTTCTTTCCGGATGTCCAGTTCATGCTGCTTCTGGATCAGATTAGAAATTGTTTCCAAATCAGATTTCAGCGATTCGATCCGGTGATTGACTGAACTCAGCTCTTGGGCTTCGGTTTCAGATTGAAGCGGATTTGGATGCTCCAGCGAACCACAAAGCGGGCAAGATTCACCCGCATGCAATAAGTGAACATGTGCTGCCAATCCCTGCTTGGTAATCAGTTTTTCCCGATCGCTTTCCAGACTTTTCAAAGTTGATTTTAGAGCTTCGGACCAGCTGAGAAGAGATTCTTCTTTTTCAGGCTTTTTGGCAAGGAGCGATTGATATTCCGATTCAATTCGATCGTCGACTTCCGATATCTGGCGGAGGCTTTCTTCTATTTGGTTTTTTTGCTTTTCGAGTTGTTCCCATTCCCGGGCTGCACTCTTCATTTCTGCCAATTGACTCGCGTTTACATGAGCCAGATTATCTGATTCAAGCTCCAGTTCCTTGATTCCCTGCTCAATTGACTTTTGTTTCTCTTTTCTGGATTCAATTTCAGGCTGAAGGGTTTCCACTTTTTTTCCAGCTTCGATCAATTCTTGGTTCAAAGCCTGAATTTCTGCTACCTTTTTCAAATCCCTGATTTTCGCTTCCCGGTTTGGCCGATCCAGGTTTTTTTGCTTGAGTTCGATTTCTTCTTTTTCAAGAACTGCCACTTCTTCCTCAAATCGAATGGCAAATCTTGAAGCATTTTCCGCACTGACTTTTGCTTTCTCCAGTTCCTTTTTAGTATCCTCCAGATTGTCCCAAGTAGGTTTTAAGTAAGTTTTTGCGGAGATAAACTCCCGATGTAAAATCCGGTTTTTCTCGATTTCCGGTTTTTGGATTTCCAGTTTTGCTTTTTCTTCAAGAAACTTTTTCAGCTCGGTAAATCGCTGTCCCTGTGCTTCAAGGATTTTCAGCTGTGCCTCTTTTGCCCCGAGGTCTTCAGCTAATTCCTGAGATTTTTCTTGAAGTTCAGCGAGTTGGCTTTCTATGGACCGAAGATTTTCTGTTGAAATCTCTGCCAAACCAGCCAATTGGGTCTCTAATCGGATCCGGTTTTCTTTTTCGATTTTCAACAAAGCACCAGTCTTTTGGGAAAGATCGAACCGTTCCAAACCAAACAGTTCCTTCATCATCTCAGCTCTTGGGCCTGGTGTGAGGTCGATGAATTCGCGGAATTTGCCCTGGGGAATTATCACAGTCTGCTTGAAGTGCTCCTTCTTCATGCCGAGGATTTCTTCTGCTTTTGCTTCCAAAGGCTCCCAATTCCCTTCTTTTTCGATGTAAAAAGTATGCGCTGCCGGATCGACTTTTTCCCAGTCCTTATTGTTTCTTTTGGCTGAATACCGAGCCAGATACAGCGATTGGTTGTTTTGTCCGGACCGAAATTGAAAACTGATCTGCAAGGATTCGCTCTGCAGGTTGATCATGGAGTTTTTTTCGCCCCGGTCAGACAGCCGCTCGGTGCTGCCATACAAGGCCAAAAGTACTCCTTCCAAAATCGATGATTTCCCCGAACCCACCGCTCCGAAGATTCCAAACAGTCCCGCTCCGGTCAGCTTTTCAAAATCGATTACCTGCTTTTCCCGATAGGAATACAGGCCCTGGATTTCTAATAAAACAGGTATCATAGCTTATCCTCCTGACTGATTACTTCCTGAAATAAAGCCATGATTTCGGCATTGGGTTTTTCGCCTTTTTCACTTTGATAGAAAAGTGAGAATAAACTGCTCATGTCTTTTTCCAAATCCTCCACTTTCAAAGACGAACTTGCTGATCCTCCCCGCTCTGTCAATTGGGGGATAAGGTTTACGATGCCATCATGCGCTTTCATAATGGCCTTCCGGGTATTTGCATCGATGGAAGTTTCTGCCACAAAAGTAAGCTCTACAAAGCAATAGGGATGCGCTTCCAGCCAAGCTAAAGTTTCCGGTAAATTGCCAAATTTAACCCTGTAAAGCGGTCTGCCACTGTCAAGTGGAACCGGACTATAGCTCACAGGATGATCAGGTTTGGCTTCGATCAAGACCACCTGCTTCTGTTGATCTGCTTCGCTGAAGGA
>CAZFSC010000029.1:0-27916 GCA_964521585.1 uncultured Limnohabitans sp. | reverse complement strand
TTACAAGAAATGAAAGTACTTCCACCACAGTGTACCAATTCAAAAGAAACTCCCCGAACTGAATACTGAGCACAGAAATAAAAAAACCGATTGAATTCACCAAGGTCAAAGCCGTTCCTCGATATTCTGCTTTTACGCTCTGAGCTACCAGGGTAGAAAATTGTGGGGAATCAGCGGTGACCAGTATCCCCCAGCAAAAGAGAAGTACCATCCAATAGAGTGGGTCAGCTCTCTCCAAAAAAACAATCAAAAGACAACAAATCCCTGATCCTGCCAGGGCTGTAGCTGCGACTATTTTACTACCGAATTTAATGGATAGTAAGCCTCCCAAACTGCAGGATACCGCTCCACTTGCAATAATGAAAAAGGAAAATAAACTGACCACGGCCTCGCTGGGATGATAATCTCCTAAATAGATTATCAACAATGGCAAAAATGCCCAAAATGTATATAACTCCCACATGTGTCCAAAATAGCCATTTGCGGCACTTTTTAAGGAGTTGTTATGTAGGAACTTGGGTATCAAGCCGAGGTCAAATACAGGATTCTTTTTCCGGTAAGGACCATTTGGAACAAATAATCCAACCATCATCCCCCCTATGACAGCGAGTCCTGATGTCACGTAAAAAGTGTTTCTCCAATCGAAACTTAAACCCAATCCTTTGATCAAATGAGGAAAGGCCGTGCCCAAGACAAGTGCTCCCACCAAGAATCCAAGTGCAATACCCAGTCCCTTTTCGAAGTAATCTGAGGCAATCTTCATCCCAACCGGATAAATTCCTGCCAAAAAGAATCCAACCAAAAATCTACAAATCACCACTACTGAAATGTAAGGAGGAATGATGGTGATAAGAGCGTTGAAAAAAGCTGCAAGAAAAGCAGATACAAGAAAGACTTTGCTGGGAGAGAATCGATCTGGAATACTCAATATTGCAAAAGTCAAAGTACCCACAATAAATCCAAGTTGAACCGCTGAAGTAATGCCCGCTACCAAACTGGGCTGTCCAAGCAAAACGCTCAATTCTGCGGCCACTGCATTTCCTGCAAACCAAAGCGAAGTGCCCAGAAATTGAGCGATGACGATCAAAATCAGAGCACTTCGAGAAGTCAGGTTCAAACTCAAATTCCTAATATTTTCCGGATTTTCGCCAACTCATCTTCGGTAAAATCTGAATTTTTCACCGCTTTTACATTATCATCAAGTTGCTCAGGTCTTGATACACCTACCAATACAGAAGTTATTCTTGGATCTTTTAGCAACCAGGCGATAGCCATTTGAGCCAGACTTTGATCACGTTGCTTGGCTACTTCATTTAGCGCCTTGATCATTTCAAGTTTTTCCCCACCGATTTGGTCAGGTTTCAGATAGCGCCCATCCTTGGCTGCTCGCGAATCTTCAGGAATTCCTTGAAGGTATTTATCTGTAAGCATTCCTTGCTCTAATGGAGAAAAAGCAATACTGCCTATCCCCTGCTCTCCCAAGACATCGAGCAGCCCATCTTCCACCCATCTATCCATCATCGAATAGCGTGGCTGATGAATCAATAGCGGCGTACCTAAATCCTTTAGAATAGCATATGCCCGGGCGGTATCTTGTGCTGAATATTGGGAGATCCCGACATAAAGTGCTTTCCCTTGTCTTACCAATTGATCCAATGCTCCCATCGTTTCTTCCAAAGGAGTCTCTGGATCCGGCCGGTGATGGTAAAAAATATCCACATAATCCAGTCCCATCCGCTTGAGACTTTGGTCACAACTTGCGATAAGATATTTCTTTGAACCATAATTCCCATAGGGCCCCGGCCACATATCCCAGCCGGCTTTAGAGGAAATCACCAATTCATCCCGCAGGTTTGAAAAATCCTTTTTTAATATCCTTCCAAAATTTTCTTCTGCCGAACCATAAGGTGGTCCATAATTATTAGCGAGATCGAAATGACAAATACCTAGGTCGAAAGCTCTTCTCAATATTTTTCTTCCCAAAGTAAAATCCTCATTATGACCGAAGTTATGCCACAGGCCAAGACTGATTTCAGGCAGCAAAAGCCCGCTTTTTCCGCATCTGCGATACTTCATCTGATGATATCGATCTGCAGCAGGTTGGAAAGGTTGGAGTGGGTTATGATCGTTGATGTCCATTTTTAGTTATTTAGGTTTAAGATATCCAAATTAAAGCGATTAAAACAGATAACAAACCTATTCCCATAATCATCAGCCAAGATTTCCAGATATAGGAAATCCAATCATTGTATTTTACTTCAGCCGCTGTTAAAATCGCCAGAATGGTACCGTTGGTCGGAGTCATCATATCCATCAAGGTTGATGGGTACTGAAAAGTGAGAATCGCAATTTCACGGGAAAAATTTAGAAGTTCAGTCAACGGCACGACCAGTGGCATAGTCAACACCGCCTGACCGGAAGTGCTGGGCACGGGAATATGGATCAGCGCCTGAGAAAGAAACAATCCCAGTACAGCCAATTGATCTGGCAAGTTTTCTAGTGGTTGGAATAGCGCATTAATAATTGAATCGATTACCAGTCCTTGTTCCAAAATCAGATAAATCGACTGGGCCAACCCGATAATCACCCCAGCGAAAATCATTTCGGAAAAACCGACTGAGAACGCCCTGGCCGTGCCATTCAATCCTAGACCACCAATTAGTCCACAGATGAATCCAATCACAAAAAACAGCATTCCCATCTGATTATAATCCCAGCCCCGGATCGCCACCCCATAGATCATCAGCGCTATTCCAATCATCATCAAAGCCAAAATAATCCTGTGTGAAAGAGAAATATCTGATTTCTTAAAATCTTCAGTTGCGTATTCTGCTTGAGAAGATTTTCCGTATCGGAAGTGATAAGTAATCCAAGCCATGACAGCTACTATCAGAAAAAACATACGGTAGAGCAGCTGTGCTCCGGGATCTACTTCCGCAATTTTCATTGCAATCAATGATCCAAAGGGATTAAATGGGGAAAAAGCAGCTCCGATCATAGCCGATCCTACACTGATTGCAAGAATAGATCTTAGATCATACCTAGTTTTCTTTGCAAGCAATATTAAAACAGGTATCAATCCGATAAACTCCTCTGACATATAAAAAACAGCTCCACAAATCGCACAGAAAATTCCCAGGAGCAAAAAGAGTAAAAACCGGTTATTCCTGAATCGAAAAATCAGATGTTCGATTCCTACCTGTAATGCACCGGTTTTTTCGATGACAAAAAATGCGCCTCCAATCAACAGAATCAAAACCAAAACGTCGGCACGGGCGATAATTCCAGCTGGTATGGATAATAAAATGTCAGCCAGGCCTACGTTTACATCAGGCACTTCACTGAAACTCCCCGGAACCACAATCTGCCGGTTGGTCTCTGCATTTATTGTCCGCTCAAAACTCCCCGATTGAATAAAATAGGTAGAAACACCTGAAATGAAAATAAATAGTAAAAGGATGATTATCGGATGCGGAAAGGAAAGTTTCATTCGAATATGTTTTATTTAAAAGTCTAGTAAAGCACTCATTTTGTCTGATTCATGACAGCAATGAGATCGGTTGCTATTTTTTTTCTGAAATCCACCTTGTCCTTGAAATTTGCAAATACGAATATTCCTGTCTTTGCTGGCAGGTTAAAGAATAGGAAGCTGCTGTAGCCGGCTTGACCTCCGTAATGACCGATCCAGTTTGATCCACCCAACTCTTCTTGCTGAAAACCAAGAGGGATATCTTCACTTTCCTGTCTGAGCCATTCCAATTCCTTTTGAAAAAAGCCTACCTCACCTCTCAATAGATGGATCATTGCCATCCTGATATCCTTTGAAGTAGTGGCCATGGAGGACGATGGAGAAGGACTGATCTCAAACCAGATTTGGTTTTCCTCCAATCTTTTCCAAAGAAAAGTTTGATGATAGCCCATCATGGGACTTTCCTCAACTGGCCAAACACTTAAAAAGCTGGTATTGGGCATGCCGCAAGGTGAAAAAATCCGCTCATTTACTATTTCGCCGAAGGGCTGGCTTTCTTGCCTTTCCATCCAATAACCCAACAAATCAAAATTTACATCAGCATACTCCTTCTCTAATTTCCGGGGTTTCTGCTTTTCTCCCAACAATTTATTTCCTGCCTCAGAATGAAGTGTGCGATCCTTTATTGTGAATATTTTTTTAAAGAAATTTCTATTTCCCAGCCCGGATCGATGACTTAATAATTGTTCTAGCCGCACTCCTTCTCCACCTTCGTAAAAATTATCAAAAGCCAAATCCGAAGGCTGTTTATCATGCTGGATTGCTACATTAGCTAATGCTAGTGAGGTAAAAAGTTTTGAGACCGAAGCTAGCGGAAGCAGACTGTTCCAAGTCATCGAATCTCTGGAGGCGACATTTTGAAGGCCTAAAGTCTTTTCATAATAGACTTTTCCATCCTTGACGATGATAACCACTAATCCCGGAAGAAGGTATTTGGACATACTGTTCAATAAGACAGAATCCAACTTAGCCTCATTCCCTTCCTTCTTTAAAAGCGTCTGCGTCTTAATTCTTGGATAGCTGTGCCACCACTCCCAGGCCAAAAAAGCCAGAAACCAGAGGATTAAAATGAAACCTAAAAATTTGAGATTTCGGTTCATTTATTTCTCAGGTATAAATTATTCCCTTTTTTTTTAATTCGGCCACTGGTTCTTTAGAAACATAATTTTTGGGCAATTCCTTTTCTAAAGCTTTGATAAAAAGATGAAAATCAACCGTGATAGTATGTCTCGGAGTATTAATTTGCTTGTAATGCGGGTTTGATACTTCTTTTTGGCAGCGCTCCTCAATGTCCTGAGGTCTTTTCCAGCGGCCCGCCAGTTCCTCTGCCATCAACTTACTTTGAAGCTCGGCTCCGGGCCAGATACAACCCAAAGGTTGAAACATCCCGATGAAATACACATTGGTGATTTTAGGGTGAAACATTTTCAACCAAAGCGGAACTGGGCCTTCAGAATAATTGATGAAATCTCTGTCGAAAAACGGATGACTTAACCAATATCCGGTGCAAGCCACAATGGAATCAAACTCTTCTTCCTTTCCATCTTCAAAAATCACTTTTTTGCCTTCAAATCGCTTGATGTCAAGTCTGGGAGCAACTTTTCCATGTCTGATCTTATGAAGAAGTTCATCATTGATGGTTGGGTGGGTCGATCCGAAAGGCTCGGTAATCGGCCGCAACCCATACAGCTTATTATCTCCGAGCATGATTTTCAGCAAAATCTGATTGAAAAAAGTACGCACCTTCAGCGGAAGCCATTTTGTCTTTTCGGCAACCACATCAGATGGCTTCCCAAAAAAGAATTTGGGCACGATCTGATATCCCCTCCGCCAGGAGATCGCTGTTTTTTCAGAGACTCTACTCGTCTCTACCGCGACATCACATGCGGAATTACCACCACCGATCACCAACACTCTTTTACCTGCAAAAGGAGCTGCTTTTTTGAAATTATGGGAATGCAGGAATTCGCCTGAAAATTCGCCGGGATATTCCGGATAGCGAGGTTTCCAATGATGGCCGTTACAAACTACCAAATGCGTGAAAATCTCTTTTTTAGAAGTACCGTCCTGTTCAAAAGTAATTTCCCAAGTCTGTTCATCTATCCATTCGCAATGGGTGACTAGCGTTTCAAACTGGATGAATTGGTACAGATTAAACTTCCGGGCATAAGCCTGAAAATATTGCCTCAATTCATTATGGGAAGGATAATCAGAAACAGGCTGATCAAAATCATCAAAAGTAAAGTCGGCGTATTGTGAGAGGGTTTTGGATGAAATAATATGCGTAGTCTCGAAAACACTCGAATGACTTTCATCCTCCGTATAGATCCAGTTTCCTCCTACGTCTGTATTTCTATCAAAAGCAATCACATTGAGCCCCTGGTCGATCAGGTTTTTCAAAGCAGTAATTCCAGAAGGACCAGCGCCGATTACGGCGATTCTTTCTTTCATTTTACCTTATTTTTTTTTGTCAAAATGTGAAAAATCACAATCTAAACTAGCTCTATCCCACTCGCCTACCTTGGCAGCCGCTTCATAGCAGCTCTGCAAAAAAACATGGAGCGTACCTTCCGGATTGGAAGATTTCTGCACTACTTCGTATGGCAATAGAAACTCTCCCAACTCCTTACTCCAATATGCCTCTTCAGGCATAACTCTTTGGGAGCCATATTCAGGGTAATTTGGATAGCAATATGCGTAGAAAGATGGATGGGGAAAATCCTCATTCCCTAGCCAAAAGCCTACACTGAAAACCTCATGTGAATAAGATTCCTGCATGACTGCCTTTGGAATATTAGGCACCTCGGCCTCGAATAGAGGAGCTTTTCTGCCTGAAAAACGGGTATAAGCCAAATCGAATGCACCCCAGAAAAAATGAACCGGACTGCTTTTTCCTGTAAACTTGGTGCTGAATTTTGTAAACTCTTTGTTCACACAGACTAGCGATCTCCAGATTTTCTGAGCGGTATTTGCCTGATAATGCACTTTTGAATTATTCTTATGAAATGGTGTTTGGTTTGACATTTCATTAGGGACTGGATAGATTTTCACACGAATTCCCAGGAATTTCAGTTTTTCCATCAATTGCTGATAAAAACTAGCTACCGTTTGTCCTGTCAGCGCAAATCGATCCTGATTGCCTCCACTGGTTTTGATACGCAATTCATGGTGAATAAAGTCTAAACGAATCTCAAATGAGCCGTTTTCATAAGGGATCATACGTGTAGTCAATCCATGTGGCTCCACATAAAGCGTAACATGCCAGGAGTGATTTTGCCATGCAGATTTTTTGAGACGAACTTTCCCGATGATTTGGGTCCAATGATGCAAGAGGTAAATCGTGTCCTGTAGCTCATCAAACTGAAGTATCGGCCAATTATTTTTCGGATTTGCCATAGCTAAAAATTAGAAATACAATTTATGGGATTTATACGACCTTAAAAATTATATTTTCTCTAGAATTAACTTTCTGAAATTTTCAATTCCGGAAGTAGCACGATCTGGAATAAGATGGATTTTTTTTCCGTGTCTTTGGAAGGAAATGTCAGGATCGATCAAGAAAAGATCCGCATGGTCAGGTACGTCATCGATTAATCCAGCTGCTGGATAGACTTGAAGTGAAGTGCCAATCACCAGAAAAAAATCAGCCTGCTTAGTTTCTCTCATCGCCTGGATCATCATGGGCACAGGTTCACCAAACCAAACTACAAAGGGTCTTAATTGTGATCCCTTTTCACAAAGATCTCCAGCTTTGATTTCCCAACCATCCAGATCATACACTAATTTTGGGTCTACGCTACTCTGCGCTTTCTTCAATTCACCGTGAAGGTGAATGACCTTACTGGATCCTGCCCGTTCGTGCAAATCATCTACGTTCTGAGTGATAATCACGACTTCTAAGTGGGATTCCAATTCAGCTAAAGTGCGATGAGCCACATTAGGCTGGCAGGATTTCATCTGTTTGCGGCGTTGATTGTAAAAATCCTGCACAAGGCTTTGGTTTTTTCTCCAACCTTCCGGAGTAGCTACTTCCATGACATCATGGCCTTCCCAAAGTCCATCCGAATCCCTGAAGGTCTTGATGCCGCTTTCCGCAGAAATACCTGCTCCGCTCAGTACGACCAACTTTTTTTTCCGATTCATGGAATTAAGATAGGGATTCATTAGAAAAAAATCCACTTAACTTTCTGATTCGGATTTAAGGATATACTCCCATTTACAGAAGAATCACTGTGGATATAGGCTATTTCTTAATTAAGGATAGATCTAACTGATGAAAATCTGATTTGCAAAATTTCAAAGATGGGAATGAGATTTAGGACACTTCTTAAATCAATTCGTGATTATTGGGACTTCAATCCTGGTCAAATACATCCCCGATACTTAGATAAATCGGAATTTCAGGTATTTGATTTTTTCGCCCTTTTCAGAAAAAATCTTCTCGTACCTGGTTTGAATCCCAAAGTGCTCATCCTTCCAATCACTTTGATAAAAATCGTGGGTAAAACCGATGATTTCGATATCTGAACGGGATTGAAAAAGCTCCAGGCTGTAATCAAACAAACCTGTATTATCGGTTTTGAAATGGATGATGCCGTTCTTTTTCAATAGCGGCTTGTACATTTCTAAAAATCGAGGAGAAGTGAGCCGTCGCTTCTCGTCACCATCTCTTGGAAATGGATCAGGGAAAGTGATCCACAATTCGGAAATCTCATTTTTATCAAAGAAAGAGTCCAGCAGCTCAATTTGAGTCCGCAAGAAAGCTACGTTTTCAATCTTTTCAGCAGTAGCGATCGAGCTCCCTTTCCAGATCCTACTGCCTTTAATATCGACTCCAATAAAATTTTGATCGGGAAAATTGCGTGCCAGACCGACTGTAAATTCACCTCTGCCACAAGCCAACTCTACGATGATGGAATTGTCATTTTTGAATTGCTTGGAATTCCAATTGCCTTTGATTGTTTCGAATATTGCTTTTCCAGCCTGAACTACATTTGGATTCTCCTCATTTTCCTTGAAGCGAACCAGTTTTTTTCTACTCATCTATAACCCGTCGATTTCTGCGACCACAAAAGTACTCCCTCCGATAAATATCAGATCATCTTTACTGGCATTTTTTCTTGCAAATTGAATCGCCTGATTTACATCCGGAATGGAGAGACCATTTATATCAAAAGTTTTCGCCTTTTCAGCAAGGTCAGCAGCTTTCATAGCTCTTGGAATATGGGCTTCTACAAAGATGAAATTTGCCGATTTAGGTAAAAGCTCTAATATCTTTGAGACATCCTTATCCTGAACCATACCCAAAATCATCCAAAGGGATTTGTACTCGTATGTAGCGAGTTGCTTTAATATTTCCCTGATTCCCGGCTCATTGTGTCCTGTATCCGTAATCATCAAGGGATTATGATCCAATATTTGCCAGCGGCCCTTCAGTTTAGTTAGTTCTGTAACTTCAGAAAGGCCATTCTGTAGGGCCTCGGAACTGATTTTCCAACCTTGCTGTCGCAATTGATCCAACGATTCTAAAATTCCGGGAAGATTGTATCGCTGGTAATTACCTAATAGATCAAAGGCAATTTCGAATTGCTTTTGATCCTTTTGAACTCGATAAATGGCTTTTCTTTCCGAATCAGATAGAAAATCAACCTGCCAATGCTGGTCTGCAAATGTAATCTGTGAATGCTCAGCCCTTGCCTTTTCCACGAAAACCGATTGGGTTTCCAGGTGGGTCTCGCCAATAACAACCGGAACTTCAGGCTTGATGATTCCCGCCTTTTCCGCTGCGATCAAAGGCAAAGTATTGCCCAAAAATTGCATGTGGTCGAAACCTATATTGGTGATCAGACAAAGTTCCGGTAGAATTACATTGGTACTGTCGAGTCTTCCGCCCATTCCGACTTCGATCACAGCAATGTCTACCTCTTCTTTTGCAAAAAACCAAAAAGCCATTGCTACAGTCATTTCAAAAAAACTTGGCTTTAATTCATCCAGAAAATCTTTGTTTTCCGCAACAAAATCAACGACATCCTTCTCCGGAATTTCAATTCCGTTGACGCGTATCCGTTCGGTAAATGATTTCAGATGCGGGGAAGTGTAAAGTCCGGTTTTGTACCCGGCACTTTGTAATACTGCAGCCAGAGAATGTGATGAGCTACCTTTGCCGTTCGTCCCACCGACATGAACAGATTTGAACTTCTTTTCCGGATTTCCTAAATGCTGGCAAAGAGCGATGGTATTGCTGAGGTCTTTTTTAAATGCAGCAGCCCCCACTCGCTGAAACATGGGAAGGGAATTGAAAAGGTAATCAAGGGTGGCCTGATAGGTCAAAATCAATCGATCTTAATAACGAACGTAATCTTACCGGTGGAGAAATCAGCCGCCGCACCAGCTTGTTTCTTGAATACTATCTGATTGACCACTTGACGGTAATAGGCTAAAACTTCATTGGAAACATTGTATTCCAAAGGAACTGCTTGAACGACTCTTCCTCCGTCATCTACGGTGATTTTGAATACAATCCGACCATTTCTAGTGGAAACGCGGTCATTGATATTTGGCTTGGAAGCAAAATCCCATCCTGCAAGATCGAGTGAGTATCCTGCTCCGGAAGCGGCACCTTTGCCAGAACCTTCTCCCATAATTGCTCTCCCGTCAACAGTTCCCTTGGGGTCTCCTGCATCTCCTTTTTCAGTAGAAGTTCCTTCTGCTCCGCCAGAAGCAGGTTTAGTGCCTTTACCGGAAGTACCACCGGCTCCAAAAATCGCACGCTCATCCACTTTTGGTTTTTCAGGTGCTTTCTGTGTGGTGGTTTCACCCTCAGATTTTGCAGGAGTGGTGACTGTTTTTGAAGGTTCAGTTTTTACCGGCTCTGGCTTTTTAGTGTTTTCTGTAGCTTTTTCCTCGCCTTTAATCGGAGAGGGTTTTGTTGTTACTGCTTGATTGACCGCAGGCTTTGAGATAGCCTTTGGCTTTGCTGTTTCTGTTTTTGGACTTGGGCTGGGTGTGGACGGTTTGGTAACCACAGGAGCTATTTCACCGGCAGCTGCAGGTTCTGTTACTGGAGTGACAGTTTCCGACGGTGCATTAGGGCTATTTCTATCCCCGGATCCAGTGGGAGTAAATCCCAGATTGAGCTCCAGTCCAAAAGTAGGCAATGGCGGGATTTGCTCTTTCCAGACCACAATGAAATAGAAAGCAATCAATAAAGCCAAATTCAGGATGATGGTGATCACCCAAGACTTCTTCTTGCTTTCGCTTTCTATTTTATCTGAATCCCAGTATTGCATTTTTTAATATGGTTTGGTCGCAATAGACACGTTAGCCTCCAGGCCTGCGGCGATGCCACCTATCTCTACTAAGTATTCTACGGGAACTTCCTTGTCAATGTGTAAAACAACCTGGCCTTTTTTCTCAGAAAGTAATGAGGTCAGTTCCGCTTTTATCCCTTCCCGGGAAACGATTTTATCATTTACAGAGTATTTAAAATCCTTTGTAATCGTCACCGTCACCTCTTGCATCACGATATCAGAAGTCTCGCTGGATGGTAAATTCACCGGGAGACCTGAAGGAGTGATGAAAGAAGAAGTAAGCATAAAAAATATCAACAACAGAAAAATAATATCTGTCATCGAAGCCATGCTAAATGCGGGGTCTACTTTATTTTTTGCCTGAAGTCCCATTTTATTTGTCTTGTAACAGGTCAATAAACTCTATCGAAGAATACTCCATGTTGTGAACCAACTTGGATACCCGAGCAACCAGATAATTGTATCCTAAATATGCCAAAATCCCTACTGCCAATCCTGCGGAAGTAGTAATCATCGCTTCATAAATCCCCGTGGAAAGTAATTTTGGGGATACCATTCCTTCCTCTTGAGCCACTGCTATGAATGCCTGAATCATCCCTGTCACCGTACCCAAAAAGCCGATCATCGGAGCAGCTCCTGCTACTGTTGCCAGGAGATTAAGATTCTTTTCCAACTTGTAGATTTCAATCTTACCTACATTTTCGATCGACACTTCTATATTTTTCAAAGGAGAGCCTATGCGTTCAATTCCTTTGGCGATCATATTGGCCACCGGAGTATTCTCACCGGCACAAAGGATTTTAGCCTTTTCCGTATTGCCGCTTTGTACCAAAACCTTAACCTGATCCATCAGATGTGAAGATGTTTGAGAGGCCTTTTTAAGCGTCAAAAGTCGCTCAAAAAAGATGAAAATAGCCAAAATGAATAAAAGATAGAGCGGGATCATCATATAACCTCCTTTGATCAAAAGGTCAAGTAAACCGATGCTTTCCGCTGTCGCGCCCATTGCAAGGCTATCTGCTGCCGACATCGAATCGGCAGAGAGGGTCTGAAGTAAAATCATATTAATATTTCAAAATCCATAAGGCTTCCGTATAGTCAGCTTTGATTCGATCAAGTTCTTGGCTCGCCTTTGCGAAGCTCTCATAAGAACCAATTGCTAAACGATAATTCTTGACATCATCGTATGGCTCGATCAGATAAACTGTGGATGCTCTAGAACTGTATTGAGTATATTCCTCCAAGGCTAATTTTTCACTTGGCAGACTTCCAACCACAATAAAATAAGTAGGGCGATCCAACTTTGATTCTATTCGAACCAAGCTTCCTTCGCCTTTAAGATCAATAGTTGTACCAGTTTCCGGATTTTGATTTCCTATTGGAGCAGAATTTATGGAATCTCCTTCAGTAGATTGATTTTCAAGATCTTGTGATATTGTTCCATCTGTAGAAATTATAGGATTTTCCTCTACGATTTCAGGAAGGATTGAATTTACAGAGGAAACCTGAACAGGTACCTTATCTCCTGAGAATTGCATTTGCCAAATAATCACCAAAACCACGATAACAGCTAAGGAAACTACCCAATAAATCCAGCTTTTGGATTTTTTCTGCGCTACTTTTTCAGGGGCTATTTTAGGGAGAACCTTCGGTCTGTCTTCCTGCTTAAATGGGACTGCAATGGCTTCCTGTGGGACTTGATTTGCGGTTGAAGCCTTCACAGCTTCTGTAAGAACAGATTTCTCTTCTTCCTCTGAAATCAATTGCCCTTTCTGCGAAGATTTAAGTGGAGTGATTTCTACATAAGGAAGTCCATAATCCTTAGGATCAGACCATTTTTGACCGGAATTGTCTTTACTGCTCATTTATTATCTGCTGGTACGGTAGAAAGCTACGAAACTAACCGAATTGGCTGTAAACCCCAACCCTTAATTGAATAAGCTTAGAATTTAAAGGAAGCGCCTCCGATTAACTGGACTCCCCTTACCGGGTAATTAAGCCAGCGTACATTACGACCATTCAACAGATTATTGCCTTCAGCAAAAATTGAAAATCGCTCTGTAATCTTAAAATCGGCTTTCAGTTGTAGATCTGCGATGGTTTTGAGTTTGACTACCTCGAATTCCGGCGGAAAGATCCCTGCGATTGAAATATCTCCCCTAGCTTTCAATCCTCCCATGAAATTCAAGTTAGCCTGAATCAGTAATTGTTCCACAGGTTTTACCTGATTGTTCACCCGAAATTCCCAAGTAGGTCTATGCCATGCCTCTTGCTGAAAATTCAGATCATATTGATATAAATCTAAACGGCTTCCCAGCGTGTAGAACTCCGAAATGCTGAATCCCAATTCCGCGTTGATATTAAAAACTGTGGATTTATCATCATAGACAATTTCAAACCGGGAAGGATCATCGACTGAATTCACAAAGAAATGAAGTTGATTGTAGCGACTTAGATCGATTCCGGCTTTATAATGAAATGATTCCTGAAATTGACCTTCGATTCCTCCGGCGATTTTATAATTCTGAATAGTATTCAGCAATCGTTCTGAAGGGCCCAAGAATGGATTTTCTGACACAAAACTGTAATAGGTATTTCGCATCACATCACCACTGAATTCCCCATAAAACCCAAATTCAGTAGCGAATTGGTAGGAAGCTTTCAGATTTGGAAAGATCCTAAAATCATTGCTTTTGTCTGCCAAAGAATCATTTTCGGAAATGATATTCAATCCTGCCGTAAAGAAAAAATCATCATAATTATAGCTCAAGCTGGGCTTGATGCCGAAATAAGTCCGTGTTTCACTGTAGTTAAAATCTTCCGGATTTGTGGTGAAAAAACTCAGATCCACTTTTCCGGTCCAATCATCCGCCGGTCTGAACTTGACAGCCCCACTCAAACCAAACTCACTCTCCCTGACCAAGTAACTGTCCTTAAAGTTTCGGAAGCTCAGTTCCCCCTCGTAATAAAACGGACCTACTTTTTCCATTTCCCGGATTCCGGCCCTGATTGCAAAAGTATTTTGTACGTTGCCCGGAATATTCAATAAGTCCAGGTTATCAAAATCTATTTTTGAGGTATCGATTCCATAAAACTGATAGGAATCCTGTTTCCATTTGAAACCTCCATAGACCTCAAACAAGTCTGCAAAATAGCTCCCATCAAAGCCAAGGTTGGAATGCGATTCCTTGGATTTTTCTTCCAAAAATGGCCCTTTACCAAAACTCTGATGATTGAGTTGGACTGAATAATTAAAATCATCAGATTGAGTACTCATATAGCGGGCTTCCAACAACGGTGACTGAAAGTTGCCATAGCCTGCACGGACAAATCCAGGATAAAGGTTCAGCTTGGGTGCAGCGTAATTTTTCTGCGCGGGTGTAGCTGCAAGCTGCAGGGGCTGGAGATTCAGACTATACCTGGAAACCGTGTAATTAAAGTCACTCAATCCCTTGGGTTGAGGCAAAACTGGGATTTTCTCAAACACTCTGGGCTGAGTCGGTAATGTGAGTACCCTGTCTTTACGAATCACAAACTCCTGATCCTGAACTTCACCTCGGGATTGGGTCTGCGAAAAAGAAAGTTTTGGAAATAATCCAAACGATCCGGTCAAAAGAATTGAAAATAGTAGCTTTTTCATGGATTACTTAATGTTTTGAAGTTTGGATTTAGCCATCGCTTTGATCTCCTCATTGGTGGAGCGCTCGACAATGGATTCCAGAGTAGCTTTGGCCTGGAAGTCTTCACCGGATTTCAGATAGTTATCTGATAGCAACAAGAACATTCTCCCATACCAATAATCGAAATCGACAAAAGGACCAGAATAATCAAAAATGGCTTCGTTGGACTTAGTGATATCTCCTTTTTCCTGATAAGCAAGCGCAAGAAGATATAGTCCCTCTGCACCCTGAATCGTTTTGTATTCATTCACCAAAGCCAATAAGGTCGCTTCGGATTCCGATTTTCTATTCATCTCCTTTTGAGCTTTTGCCTTAATCAGAATTGCATTTGGAGTGGACTCTGGGATGATCCCGTCCAATGTCAGCAAGCGCTCTGCCTGCGTGATTGCCTCATTGTATTTTCCGGTTTGGAAATTGGCAATCATCAATCCTTGGACTGCTTCTGCTTCTTCTACCTTGTTTCTGGCGTTCTGTACAGCTGTCTTTAGGTAAGGGATGGCTTGTTCAAAGTTTCCTCTCTCCAGTTCTATCGTCCCGATGCGCTGTATAGCCCGTATCCGCTGTGGTGAGGCGGGCTCCTTTTCCAACTGCTTAAATTGGGTTAATGCCTGATCCTGATTTCCCATCCGGTAATAACTGTCTCCCAAGAAATAGAGGGCATCGGCGCGCTGGGCAGACTGTGGATAGCTGCGAAGGTAATTTTCAAAGAGTTTTGCAGCCTGTGCAAAATTCTTATCAAAATAGGTGGCTTTTGCTGCCTCATATTCCAATGACTGAACACTTCCGCTACTTGGATTGGAGTTTTTATAATTGGAAAGATAAGAAGCAAACTCAGCCGATCTTCCCTGCAGGGCGAGCGTTTCCTGCAATCCCTTTAATGCGGTTTCCGCATTTTCTGCAGTTGGATATTTGTCCAGAATAGTCTTATAGTCGCTAATGGTCTGTTCATAGTTTTGAAGTGAAAAATTGGCTACTGCCCGACCTTCCAATGCATAAGGCACAAAAGGGCTATTAGGCTTAGAACTAATCAAATCTGAGAAACTGACAGCTGCAGTCCGGTATTGCGTTTCCTCCATATTGATCTGACCTCTTTGAAACATGGCGTCCTCCATATATAGGCTATTCGGATATCGGTTGATCAGTACATCCAATTGCGCCAAGGCCTGCTGGTTTTTCGACTGGAAGTTTTGAACTACGGCCAAACGGTAATATGCATAGTCAATGCCCTGAATATTCTCGTTGATGGCCCGTTGAAAAATATTCTCAGCTTCTCCAAAACGCTTTTGCACATAATAGGTATCTCCTAGTCTCAGCAAAGCATCATCGTAATTTTCCTTATTCTCTCTAGATCTGAGTCTGTCTGTGTAGGTTTTAAATTCCTGTTCCGCTTTATTGTATTGCTGGGTATTGAAATAGGCATATGCCAGACCATACAGACTTTTGGTCAAATAAGCACTGGAAGTTTTTTTACCCATTGCCAGGGCAGTGTTGTAGGATTTGATGGCCTGATCCAGATTACCGGCTGCTGCGTGGACTTCACCTTTCCAGAAATGAGTCTCCAATTCTAAAGTTGGATCCACCGGATATTTTAAGGATTTATCCAAATAGGCCAGCGCTGGATTATACTTTTGGTCCCGATAATAAACCATCCCTTGATTGAAAGCCACTTTTTGATAAGCTGCTCTGATTCTTGGAGACATATTAGAGAGCTTTTCCATTTGCTCGATAGCTCTGAGGTAATCGTTGGTATTGACTAGTGCCTCTGAAAGCAAGTTCTCTGCCTCTACTTTGTTTTTGCCAGATGGATACCTGTCCAGATACTCATCCAGGGCAGTAATCGCAGCCTGAAAACTACCTTTTTGCAGATTGATTTTTGCATAATTGAATAGCGCATCTTCTTTGATCTGCTGATTAAAGTCAGCCTTGTATGCTGCATTGAAGCTGGTGGAAGCAAACTGGAAATTATCAAGTTTCAAGTAGGCATGCCCGAGGTAATAGCTCGAAGCCTGTCCAAGTTCATCATTGGCCGATGCAGACACCTTAAGGTAATCTGTGGCTCTTTGATAGTTTTGGATTTCGAACTGGGAAATACCCGCTTTATATATTTCATTTCGGGGAAGCTCTCCTTTTTTGGAGTTGATAAAAGCATCATAATTTTTAGCAGCATTTTTGAAGTCCTTTTTAGCATAATACGCCTCTGCCAGATACAAATAGATCACTTCCTTTTTCTCCAGATTTTGTCCCGACCCCAGCAAAGGCTCCGCGTAAGAAATCAACTGCTCATAACTTCCCTGCCGGTAATACATGGCCGCAAGTAGATATGGTACTTTATTGGCATAAAATGGCGAATTGGCCGCATTTTGAAGATCTGTGATTGCTTTTTGAGTGTTCCCATTTTCCAGCGCAATGAATCCGCTATAATCATATGCATCGGCACTGATTGGCTGATTCATGGTTTTTGCGCGATCAAAATAAGGCGCAGCCTGTCCATAATTCTTCAGTTGGAAAAAAGAATATCCCTGTTTGAAGAGCACATCAGCCTGATTGGCCGGGGCGAGCTTGGCTGCATCTACCAACTCATAGCCTTCCAGAGCCTCTCGGTAATTTTTCTTATAGAAAAAATGGTCTCCCAGATACAATCCTGCCGTGGTGACTGAAGGATGATTCCCGTTTTCCTGAATGTAGTTCTTCATCAGCCCAGGGCCATCTGGACGCTCTATTTGAAGTGCTGCCATTGCCCGATGCAGGTCAGCGGTTTTATATTGTTCCGAACTGATGTTTTGACTCAGTAACCTTGTATTGTCAAACAGACTGGCAGAAAAAAGCTGTTTGTCAAAAAGTTCAAGATTGTGATCAAGAGTCTGTTGCGGGCTGGTCTGATAAAGTGTAGACTGGGCGAAAGTCCCGGTACCAAGCCCGATGCTCAAAAGGAGCAGGAAGGAGTATCTCATAGATTTAGCAACTTATTTGGCCAATTGGAAGAGACTATCCCAGGTGAAACTACCACCAAGTACAGCCACTATTGAAATTCCAAATATGGCTGGGATTCATAGTTTGGCTTAGGTAATCAATGCAAGATCTTGTAAACGAGCTCTCGGAGAATTTCACTATCTGAGATGTCTCCGGAGTCAACTCCTTTATAACGAAGATCCGCTTCTTTTATGTGTCCGAACACCTCAATTACCTTGCCCAATTTATAGTTACGGGCGGCGATGAGATATTCTTTGACCACAAAGGGGGGCAAACCCAATATGCTTGCGAGTTGGGCATCGCTGGCACCACGATTCCGCTCTTGATGGATGATCATAATCTTCGAAAAATATCCATATATCAGAGAAAAAAGCGGAATGACTGGATGGGCTTTGGTATTAAGCCCGAAATATTGAATGATCTTATTGGCTTTCAGTACATCCCGAAAACCAAGTGCTTTCATGAATTCGAAATTGTTGTAATCCTTGTTGATCCCAATGTATTTGGAGATGTGGTCCGTGGTGAACTTTGTGGGTTCATTGAAATTGATCAACATCTTGCCCACTTCATTGGTCAGCACTTCCAGGTTAGTTCCTATCGAATCCGCCAACAACTGAGCTGCCCTAGGATCAATACTGTGCCCTAAGTCTCTGATGTACTCCTCAATCCACTGGATCAGCTTATATTCAGACACCTTGTCTGACTTCATGTAGACAGTCCGCTTTTCAATTTCCTTACCCAAAGCAGATCGTCCATCGATCTTTTTGTATTTATGACCGAAGACCAATATAGTGCTTGGTAAAGGATTGATCAGATAGCTGATGAGCAAGGCCTGAGCCTCTTCCTTTCCTAAATCTGTAATGCTTTGTGCTTCCTTAACAATCACCACTTGTCGCTCCGCCATCATCGGAAACTTTCGGGCATTGTTTAGCACTGCACCCACTGTGCAGTCTTTTCCATAGAGTACAATCTGATTGAAACTTTTCTCATGTTCGGCGATTGCGTTCTTTTCGATGAAATCGGAAATCTGATCAATAAAAAACGGCTCATCTCCGGCTAAAAAATAAATGGGTGCAAACTTTTTCTCTTTCAGGTCCTTCAGGACTACTTGAGGTGTGACAGGCATAGCAATCTTTAAACTTCAGCCTTAAAGATAGCAAACACAAACTTTCACCTGCAAAAAGCCTCAGAAGAATATTTGTCAAAACTATTCTACCCTTAATTTTGTCTATAAATAAAAAACGAGGATGAGATTCGAGCAGGCAATAGAATTTTACAAAAGTGGCAAGTTCCAGGAGGCATTGGAGCTATTCGATGAATTAATAGAAGAAAGTCCAAATCAAGTGCAATTGCATTTGTATCGCGGGAGGGTACTTTCCAGATTGGGAAAAACCGAATTGGCCATTGCTGATTTTGATTTGATTGTAGAAATCGAACCTTACAATACCGATTTTATAAGTGACCGGGCGGTAGTTTTACATTTACTCAAGCGAAATGAGGAAGCACTTGCAGAGTTTGATCGGGCGACCAATCTTGACCCCTCCAATCCTTACCGGTATAGCAGCCGGGCCTATTTCAAAGATCGCATCGGTGATCTTCATGGAGCTTTGGCAGATTATGACAAAGCCATAGAGCTAGATCCTGAAGATGCTGTCGCTTATAACAATCGCGGGCTGGTGGAAGAAAAGGTTGGCTATCAAGCCCGAGCAAAGAAAAGCTTTGAAAAAGCTGATGAATTAGTAGGCTACAATCCTCCTACTCCTGAACCCATACCTCCCAAAAAAGAAGACAATACGGTTATTGAAACAGGTCATAAAAAGAAAATGACCCTGAGTCATTTTTTCAATACGCTAAAATCTGTGGTGTCAAATCCAAAAACCAGACAGGAATTCTCAGCCTACCTGAAGAGATTTCTATCTGGCAAGAGTTCTTAAAATTTCTTGATTACCCAGAGTGGCTTATTGATGAAATAAGCCATTTTTTTTGAAAGGTTCTTGGAAAAAATCTGATCAAAGAATTGCTTTTTTTCACTTAAAGTGATCAATAAATCTCCTTTTGCAACATTGAGATAATTTTCCAGTCCCAATGCCAGATCATCCCGATAAGACTTCAAGACAAAGTTGATCTTATCATATCTGATAAATGGCTTAATCTCCTCGGCCATAACCATATGCAGTGATCTATCGATAGACTTTAGCGATGAACTGATATGAACCAGATCTATTTCGCTTTCAAAAAACCGAGCCAATTCAACCACTTTTTGGATCGCCAGTTTATCCTCTTCCACGTAATCTGTGGCGTATATCATTTTTTTAGGAGCCTTGAAAAAAACCTTCCGAGGTACTACAAGAATATCCCGGTCAGTTGATTCGACGATTCTGCTTGCCTTGGATCCGATGATATTTTCTCTCAGGTCATTCATGCCTTCTGTTCCAACTACAATCAGATCGGTCTGGATTTCTTTAGAATAATTCAAAATATCCTCGACTGTCTTTCCTTCAGTGAATTGATAAGTACAGCTACTCAAGCCCTTTGGTAAGCTTTCTGCCTCTACTGCCTCCTGAAGATTTCGAAGTTTCTCCACCACGAAATCAACCTGATTTTTGCCGGAAGGATCCAATGGAGAAAGTTTGGCATAGTCCGTTTTATTGAGCACATGAAACAATACCAAATCAGCATGGTATTGCTCACCGAGCCTTGCTGCATATTCTATAGCATTCAGAGAGCACTCGGAAAAATCTGTAGGACAGAGAATTGTGAATACGGAATTCATTTGATTTAATAACCCTTTGATCGGTTTACGACATTCAATAAATCTCTGTTCGAATTAATCCGCTCAATATTTTCGATCAATTGAGGTGCTGCGGCTTGAGGGTTGGTGACGCTGGCAATATGTGGCGTCATAGTGATCCGCTCCTCCTCCCAGAAAGGATGATCCTTTGGCAGTGGTTCCACTCGATACACATCCAGCATAGCCCCGGAAAGATAGCCTTTGTTCAAGGCTTTGATTAAATCCTCTTCCACCAAATGCTTTCCTCGAGCCACATTGATCAGATAAGTTCCAGGATTACACTTTTCAAAAAGTTCTAAATTCAGTATGTTTTCAGTTTCTGGAGTTAAGGGTAGTAAGCACACCAAAACATTGATTTCTTTAAGAAACTCATCAAGCTGTTCTTTGGAATAATAAGGATATTCAAAATTCTCTTTCTCAGAAAAACCATAGCCGACTACCGGGAAATCCATCATTTCAAGTTTCTCCAAAACGTCCGAACCCAAAGCCCCCACTCCCATCACCCCGACTTTAACTTCGATTTCGGGATTACTCATATCCCACACCTTCCGCTTCTGATCAGCTTGATACCGGGTGATCTGACGATGATAGTTCAGAACAGCCATCACCACATAATTGGTCATGGACCATGTCAATTTATCATCCACAATCCGTACAATTGGAATGGCAGGATCAATGGATTTGTCCCGAAGAATATGATCCACTCCTGCCCCCATGGAACTGATCAGTTTCAGGTTTGGGAAGTCAGCTAATATCCCCTGAGGATGCTGCCAAAGAAAAGCTATTTCGACTTCTTCGGGTGCTTCAATAGCTGGATATACCTGGATTTTTAATTCAGGATTTAATTCTTTGATGACTTTGATCCAGACAGTTGGGTCTTTTCCTGGACAGATAATAGCTAAACTCATGATGAAAATAATGGTCTACTAGGGATATACATTTGAAATCAGATTGGAAAGAAAAATCAAGAATTGAATTCTATTCTTTGATTAAAAATGCCTAAGGCTACTGTAAAAATGCATTAAAATATCTCAAATTGCAGGAGATTTTGAAATAATCTGCATCATCTAAAAGTTAATTTTATCACCAAACAATTATTATTGATCATATGAATCAACGAACAAGATTACTCACACTAGCCTTTTTATTTATTGGAATAGTAGCTTTTGGCCAGCAAATTCAAATGCCTCAAGCTTCCCCTTCCGCCAAAATAGCCCAGAAAGTCGGTTTAACCGATGTCACCGTAGACTACAGCAGACCGAGTGCGAAAGGGAGAAAAATCTTCGGCGAACTTGTTCCCTTTGGACAAGTATGGCGTACCGGAGCGAATGGTGCTACAGTTTTGACTTTCTCCACAGATGTCAAAATCGACAATAAAAATGTACCTGCAGGTCAGTATGCACTCTATGCAATTCCGGACAAAAACGAATGGACTATCATTCTTTCAAAGAACACCAAACTTTGGGGAGCTATTGGATATAATCCCGAAGAAGACTTAATGCGATTCAAAGCCACTCCAGCCAAGCTGAGTAGACCTTATGAGACTATGGAAATCACCTTTGCCGATATGACTGATACCGGTGCGGATTTGTCCCTTAAATGGGAAAACACGCGGGTAAACTTCCGGATCGAAACCGAAGTAGATCCTATCGTAATGGCTCAGATCAAAGAATTGGTGATCGATAATGAAACCAACAATCCCGGACTCCTTTATTCAGCAGCCAATTATTACTATACCAATCTGAAGGATATGCAGCAGGCATATTCTTGGATCAAAAGATCTGTAGAAGCGGATAGCAAATACTGGACGATGCATCTCAAGGCTAAAATCGAAGCTAGTCTTGGAATGAAGGCTGAAGCAATCGAATCCGCCAAGAAATCCATGGAAATGGCAAAAGCTGCAGGAAATCCTGATTATGTAGGATTGAATGAGCGACTGATCAAGTCGATGAAGTAAGAAAACATATAAGCAAGAATCTCCCTTGAGGAATTGTCTCGAGGGAGATTTTTTATTTTTTGACTACCAGCTGAATAATCGCGCTAATCAGCATCACAGCTAGACATCCTATCGCATTATACCAGAGAAATCCTATCTCCCAGACAAAGCCAAAAAGCCCTAGGCCATTTCGGAAATGTACCAGAAGAATCAGGGCTTCGGAAATCAAGGCTGCGATAAAAACAGCTCTACCTTTCACCCATTTCATGAAGAAGCCTACTAGAAAAATACCCAAAATAGTCCCATAAAACAGAGAACCCAAGAGGTTCACTGCCTGAATCAAATTTTCAAACAAGGAAGCGTAAGTAGCAAAGAGAATCGCGCCGAGGCCCCAGAAAGCAGTAAATAACTTGGATGAGAATACATAATGGGAGTCACTGGCATTTTTCCGAATGGAACGCTTGTAGAGATCAATGGTGCTGGTAGAACCCAAAGCATTCAACTCAGAAGCTGTGGAAGACATTGCCGCAGAAAAAATAACCGCAAACAAAAGTCCGATTATACCTTCTGGTAAATGATCCATTACAAAACGCATAAAAACATAATCTGTATCACGGGTTTCGGCAACTGGATCATTGATCAAAATCAGCTCCTTTACCTCTTCTCTGATTTCATTTTGCGCTTCTTTTAAAACCTTAATCTGATTTTGAATTGCTGCTTCTTTTACTTCATTTTCTTGCTCTATAGCCGAAAGCAATTCCATGTATGAATTCCTGCTTTCCTGAAAATTTTCCTCATACTGTTTTTCGAGCAATTCAAATTCTCCCGCTAATTCACTTTGTCGGAGATTATCCGTCTGTACTGTATTGAATACTACTGGAGGTAAAAAAAATTGATAAAACACGAATACCATCACCCCAATAAAAAGAATTATGAATTGCATCGGGATCTTCAAAAATCCATTCATGATCAATCCCATCCGGCTCTGAGCCAATGTCTGCCCGGACAGATACCGCTGAACCTGACTTTGGTCTGTCCCAAAATACGAAAGGAATAGAAAGACTGCAGCAGTCATTCCCGACCAGACATTGTATCGGTCAGCCAAATCAAACTCAAAACTGACAATGTTGAGCTTATCCATCTTTCCAGCCACATGAAGCGCTTCTTGAAAAGAAATAGGCAGTAATTGAATGACAATGATACCGGCAAGGATCATCCCGCCCATCATTACAGCCATTTGTTGCTTTTGAGTAATCGATACTGCCTCCGTACCACCGGAAACGGTGTAGATGATTACGATTGCACCGATGACGATATTAGTCAGGGTCAGATTCCAGCCTAAAAGCGTGGAAAGAATAATCGCGGGAGCGTAAATGGTAATCCCTGCAGCCAAACCTCGTTGGGTGATAAATAGCAATGCGGCCAGAGAACGTGTTTTAAGATCAAATCGGTTTTCCAGAAACTCATAAGCTGTATATACTTTGAGTTTATAATAAATCGGAATGAAAGCCACCGAAATGATAATCATAGCCAGAGGCAAGCCAAAATAAAATTGGATAAAACGCATCCCATCCTCATAGGCTTGACCTGGAGTACTAAGAAACGTAATTGCCGAGGCTTGAGTGGCCATTATAGAGAGCCCAATGGTCCACCAATTCATCGAGTTTTTTCCCCGGAGATAGGAATCCAGATCTTTAGGCCCGTAAGTCTTATAGATCCCGTAGGCTGCGATTGTAATCAGCGTACCAAATAAAACAACCCAGTCTAAATTGCTCATGAATAGGCGACTTTAAGCCAATAAAACAGTGCTATCAAGACCACCAAAACCAGCATCAAGCCTCCGTAAAAATATTTCCAGCGGATGTTTCTTTCTTCCTTCATTATTGCTCGATCAGATTGATGAACAATTTTACTGCACCTGGAACACCTGCAGGCAGCTGTCGGAAAAATGAAATACCAGTATAGGTATAGGTACCCTCACCATATTTCGCATGGATCAGCGCACCGGAATTTGGATCTTCTCCTGGATCGTTCATCGTCAAGGGCGCTTGATATTTTTCATTCATCTGGCCGACAAAGTATAATCCCCGCTCCTGAACCCAACCTTCAAAATCGCTTGCTGAAATAGAATTAGGAGTAGTCAGGATCGGAGAATTCCAATTTGCACTTACCGGGGCTTCCTGTACTGCCACACGATCTCTACTCAGTGCAAAAGGATAGGGTCCCAACTGAGTCGTTAATAGCGGTGAGCTGGTATTGTATTGAACTACTAGATTGCCTCCAGTGAACACATAGCCCATCAGTATTTCTTGATTGGAGGCCAGGATAGCATTGGTATTATACGCCCGAATACCCACTACAATGGCTTTGTATTGACTGAGTTTTTCCACTGTATAGTCAGATTCACCGATCATTTCTACCTGATAGCCCAGTGAAGACAATACCCCAGGTACGTCATCGCCCGCTCCAGGAATATAGCCGATTTTGGCACTGGAGGCTTTCCAGTCTTCTTGTATGAGGCGTACCGTGGCCTTTTGAAAATAAGTAAGATTAGGAATATGGGGATATAAGATCCGATTTTCAATCTGATCGAAAACCTTCCCCGTGGTGGTCACATAGCGTGCGGTAACTTCTTTGACACCTGTTCCATTAGGAATAAACTCAACCTCATAGACACGCTCTTTCTGAAAGGCATTGTCGGTGATTTTTAAAATTTTGTACTGATCAGCGGGTAGATTGTTAAAATCCAAGCCTCCATCAATCATTTTGTCCTTGAAATGAACCGTTACAAGAAGTCTGGAATCTGAAGCAGGAATCAAAAACACAGTCTCTTTGGACAGTGTCAGATCGATTTCTGGAACGATCGTGAATGGCTGTTTGATCTCGCCCTCAACCTGATCATTGTATTTATACATCAATGGAATAGGAACTTCGAAGGATTGATCCTGGATCGAAAAGCTAAGCGTTCCTCCAAATTTCATTTCATTGAAAGGTTTTCCGATTTGTTTGGGATCTTCCACACTATAAAGTGCTCCGTTAATCGGCTGCTTCAGCCAGTAAGGCTGTGAGATAGGATAAAGTTCTGGAATTGTCAATTCTACTGGCAATTGCAAAGGGATGTTTTCTGAGATGGCTTTATTTTCGGCTTCAAAGGATCTTGCACCTACTTTCAGTGAGATATCTTTCACCGGGAAATTGGATGGATTATTGAAGTTCAGTATTGCATTTGTTTTTAGGTTTGCAAATCCCATTTCGAATCTGGAATTGAACTCAAACTCTAAACCCATTACATTAAAAATCAACTCATCCAAGTTGGATTTCTTCTCTTCCAGCCAAATCGGCGGATTTTCAATGGCATTTATCTTTGACCTGATATTGAGCAAGGCTGGTAGAACAGCACTTGGGTCCTGAAAGTCAAAATCCCTGATCAGGTCAGAAATCAGCTTACGAATCGACTCTCCTCCTGTTATGGTAAGCCAGCGATCTTCGATTCCCTCAAAAGCTGATTCTGCGAAAGCATCACCTTTAATAAATTGAATATGATCTTCTGCAGCGCCTATTCCGGCAGTAGCACCAAATCCTTGAGACTTATGCATGGTCCGGCTGTCTGCGGCTATTTGACTGTAGGTCAGACCCAGCAGTGGATTAAACGCTCCGGTTTCAAAAACATCATATTTTTCCTCGGGATCTTCTTTAAATTCCCCGCCGAAATTATATGCATTCCAGAATAAGCGCTTGGGCTGCCAGGTTTCCACATATGCTAATTGATCAGGATAAGCATTTGGATCTCCCGCCAAGTCGAATGCCTCACCGGCAAGGATGGCAGAAGTAGTATGATGCCCATGGGTGACCCCTGGGATGGTATTAAATCTAGTAATGATGACATCCGGCTGAAAATTTCGAATCACCCATACTACATCTCCGAGCACCTTTTCCTTGTCCCAGTTTTGAAGGGTTTCATCGGGATTCTTAGAATAGCCAAAGTCGATAGCTCGTGTAAAATATTGTCTTCCCCCATCAATTGAGCGGGCTTTCAGCAATTCTTGCGTGCGAATTTGTCCCAAACCTATTCCCAACTCTTTTCCTATAAGATTTTGACCGCCGTCACCCCTTGTTACACTCAGGTAGGCTACCTCTGTATGGGCACCATTGACCAAATAGGCAATCAATCGGGTGTTTTCATCATCAGGATGTGCTGCCACGTACAAAATCCGCTTGGTTTCTTTAAGTCTAAGCAGCTCGTGGAATAGCTTGGAAGAAGGCAGGGATTGTGGGAAGGCGGCTAAGTTTACAAATAAAATGCAGCTTAAAACTAGGCAACCAACCAGTATCTTTTTATTCATAAATGGGCGAAATTGATAAAGCAAGCTAGGATTTGCACTGAGGAAAAAAAAATATAATTTGATTAATGGAGTTCTTATCTTTTCAGAGCAGTGTATTTTACTTTTCCAGGGATGGTATAAGCAAGCGTAAATTCGAAGAAATCGGCTTTGGCCTTATGGGCTTTGATTTGTAAACCTGCAGAAAATTGATTCAGCAGACGATATCTAAAACCTATCCGTTCATAATAGGCGCTGATCTCCTGATTGGTTGAATTGCGATAAAGGTAAAATCCCAGGCCCATGGGCATAAACAGCCGAGGTGTTAGTTTCCATTCTCCGGAAGCCACCACTGCCAGAGAAGTTCGGTCTTTAAAGCTGAATTCAGAATTTGGAAAACGATGATTCATTCCTTCTGCATAAAACAGATCCAACCCTGCTCCGAATCTAAATTTATAGCTGGCTTCCCAGAGATAATTAAATCCAAATCCTCCTCTGAAATAGGTACTCTCCCCTATTTCGTAATTTTTATACCCAGTATAGAGTGCAAAATTCCAAAAACCACGCTTCGCCAATGGCGGATAATCAGGTCTGGTCGTGGGTATTTTTATAGTAGGACCAAGGTTTGTCCGAATCCCAATGGAAACCGGTACCAGATTAATACCTGCGTTTGGCTTTTTTGTCGAACCATTTGAATAATGCTTGATTCCCACCGAACTGAAAAAGGTATAGCGATCTGATAATTTATAATTGGCGTAAATTCCAAAATGCACATAGGCATTTAAATTAGATCCAATGTATTGATTCCTAGGATTCATAATCGAATCATAGGGATTAAGATTGTATCCGATACCAATCTGTGAGAAATATCCCAAGTTATATTTTTGATGATTCAGCCGAAAGGAAAATGGAATCTGGAAAAATCCATAAAAGGCTTGAGGTCTGCCTATTTCCGGAAAATAATTGACCGAGCTTGTAAATCCGATTCCAAACGTAGGGTAACGATAGAGATGATTATAGTAATTGGGACCAAGATTTCGCCAGCCAAACTGAATATCTAATCCACGATAATCCACGACATCCTTGATTTCATCTGCCCATACTTTTCCATTACTGATCAGCGGACCAGTCTCAAAAGAAATCTTCAGCGATTTTTGAAATTTGCTTTGTGCAAATGTGAATGAGTTCAGAGCGGCAATTTTAAGGCAAATCAGAATGAAAACTCTTCCGCTGTTCATAGATTGAAAAGGTGTCTAAGCAAAAATAGAAAAAGCTTCTAAAAATTTAGCCTATTAAAACTGAAAGGTGAAGCAAAAAAAAGCCGCTTTTCAGCGGCTTTTAATATTCTGGTTAGAAGATTACTCTCCGTCTTCCATCCAAT
>CAZFSC010000028.1:14934-28500 GCA_964521585.1 uncultured Limnohabitans sp. | reverse complement strand
CAGGTCGGCAGCGCAGGCATTAGGATAGGATTTCCCATCGCATCCGCAGACTGGTCTAAAGTCAAAAGTGCATGATCCAGTTCGGATTCTTTTTGGATCTATGCAGGTTTCCCTGGGTTTTTCTTCCTCGCATCCTAAAAAGAGTAAAATACCCATAGCGAAAAGCATGTTTTTATTAGATCTCATCAATTTCTGATTCTTCTTTTAAGTAGGTAAAAAGCATATCCTTTGTGAGTTTCCAAAAGATTCAATTCCAGGCTGGCTTATGCCCAATCAAGTTGCTTGTAGAATTTCATAATTCCGTACAAATTTCCATTTCCTGAGGTTTGGGGAAAGTTCGATTTCATAGGACCAATACGAAGCTTCATTGCCATTCGCTACATTGAAAATAGAGTTATCATTAGACGGGATATTATGGCTCCGGATAAATTTCCCTATTTTTGTAGGGCGAAGGAAAAAATATGCTGGACAAATTACAATCCATAAAAGAACGATTTGAAGAAGTAGGTAAATTGATCGTGATGCCGGAATCAATGGCTGACATGAGCAAATACACCAAGCTTACAAAAGAATATAAAGAGCTGGAGAAAATCGTCAAGATTTACGATGAGTATCTCTTGGTGACGCAGAACCTGATCAGTTCAAAAGAGATTTTGGATACGGACAAAGATCCGGAATTTAGGGAGATGGCCAAAGCAGAGTTGGAAGAGCTTCGAGCCCGGAAAATTGAGTTGGAAGAGGAACTGAAGCAGCTTTTGATACCTAAGGATCCAAACGATTCCAAAGACTGTATTTTGGAAATCCGTGGTGGTGCAGGCGGAGATGAAGCCTCGATTTTTGCGGGGGATCTCTTCCGGATGTATGAGCGGTTTTGCGAACTTCAGGGCTGGAAATTAACTGTTCTGGATCTGACTTTTGGAACTGCAGGTGGCTATAAGGAAATAATAGCGACCGTATCTGGGGCAGATGTCTACGGAATGTTGAAATATGAGTCGGGTGTTCACCGGGTGCAGCGTGTACCGGCTACTGAATCTCAGGGGAGAGTACACACCTCTGCAGCATCTGTGGCTGTACTTCCTGAGATGGATGAAGTAGAAGTCAATGTCGATATGAACGATGTCCGAAAGGACACCTATTGCTCATCCGGACCTGGAGGACAATCCGTGAATACAACCTATTCTGCGGTGCGATTGACTCACATACCTACTGGACTAGTAGTAACTTGCCAAGACGAAAAATCTCAGATTAAGAACTTTGAGAAAGCACTTAAAGTCTTGCGCTCCAGACTTTATGAGATAGAATTGGCCAAACACAATGAGGCAGTAGGTGCGCAGCGTAAATCAATGGTTGGAAGTGGTGACAGGTCTGATAAAATCCGGACTTATAATTACCCCCAATCGCGGGTGACAGATCATCGGATCAACAAAACAGTATACAACCTTCCTGAAGTGATGGATGGACAGATTGCTGAATTTATTTCCGCTTTAAGGTTTGCGGAGAATCTTGAGAAAATGCAGACCAGCGGGATTGAGGATTAGGACTGCATTTTGTTTATATTCCCATGGAATCTGTCTTTTCCGAGAATACTCTATTATCTTAAACAATAAACCGTCAAACTTTTATGATTATTACAGGAGAACGAGGAATAAATTTAGTGAGCTGGAATGAAGCTCATTTCCATCAGCTCTATCCCCTAGCTAATAATCCCAAGATAGCAATGAATCTTCGAGATAGCTATCCGCAGCCCTATACCATTCATGACGCAAGGCACTGGATTGAGCATAACCAGAAATTCAATCCCCCCCAAAATTTCGCAATCGAATTTGAAGGAAAATTGGCAGGGTCAATAGGCTCTGAGCGTGGAAAAGATGATTTGCGGACAAATATGGAGCTTGGCTTTTGGATCGGAGAGCCTTTCTGGGGCAAAGGAATTGCTACCGAGGCAGTCAAGATTTATACAGATTTTATTTTTCAAAAATTTGATATCCAGCGGATTTTTGCTCAGGTCTACGATTTCAACGCGGTATCGATGAGTGTACTTGAAAAAGCTGGATATGTGCCTGAGGCTATTTTAAAGAAGGCGTTTATCAAAAATGGAAATATCGGCGACATCTTTCAATACGTAAAAATCAGAGGGGAAAAAGAATAGTTTATTTTACGATTACCTTATACTGGACGATTGAATTTTTGCTGTGCAATTGTAAAATATAGAGTCCTTTCCTCAAATGCTCGATTTGAATGCGCCCATGATTTTCATTTCGGTTAATCAATTGAATTTCTTGACCCAACGAATTGATGACCTGAAGGAACTCCCAGTCAGAGGCACCTTCAAAATCAACGTAAACATTTCCTGAAGAAGGATTGGGATAAACCTTAACACCGGAAATTTCTTTTTCAGGAATTGATGTGATCACATTGACATTGACAGCCAGGTTTCTGTCAGGACCATCATTGCATTCATTTTGAGGCGTCACTTTTAGCAGATAGTCGCCCTCTTTTTGCCAGATGACCGAGATCCGATTCGTCCCTTGTCCCTGTTCAATAATGCCTCCACCGGATAATTGCCATTTAAAATTCACTTCTGGTAGTGGATCGACCTCATAGAATTGCCGGCCAAGTCCCACTTGAGATTCACCCTCAATTGGGCTTGGCATTGAAGGGGCCGCAGCAACGGAAATGATTTTTTGAATCGGAACTGTAATACCGCATTCATTTTCCTGAACTACCGATAGCATTTGGGTTCCTGCAGTGGTCCAGTTTACCAATAATTTAGCAGTCCCTTGTCCTCCACTGATCTGTCCTCCACTTACTGTCCAGGTATAAGTGACGCCTGATTTGGCAGGCAAGGTGTATTCATAGGTGGAATTCTCACAGACTTTTCCCTCTCCGGTGATCAGAATGTCAGATGGAGGCAAGTCGTTAACTAGCACCTCGATAAAGGAGGTTTCTCCGTTTCCGCAGAAATTTTGTCTGCTGACAAATACACCGTTTCTACCTGTCTGATTCCAATGAACTTCAATTTCAGAAGTACCTTGACCGCTGGTAATTATTCCTCCATCTACTCGCCAGACGATTTGGGAACCAGCTACTGGCGAGTCAGCGATGGAATATTTCTGAAGTGTTTTGCAGCTTTCCATCGGCCCTTGAATTTCGCTTACTCCAGTTGGCGGGATGCATACATAATTCAAAATAGTCCCGTCATCACCGACGGCGAATGCAATCACCGGATTGCCTGCACTGACTCCTGTTAAATTTCGTGTGGTGCCACTGGGGATTTCAACCCAAGTTTCTCCTCCATCTTTGGTTTGGAGCGTCTTGCCATTGTCACCGACCACAAAGCCGATAGATTCATTCCAGAAATCTACTGCATTTAGATTTTCAGTTTCCTCCAGTGCGATCTTTCTCCAGGTCCGCGCCTTGTCGACCGATTTCAGAATGACTCCTTTGTCTCCTACAATAATGGCAGTTGATGAATCCAGTTTGGCCAATGCATTGAGATTTTCCTCAGTGATTTTTGGCAAGTTTTCCCAAGTATTTCCTCCATTAGACCAACTGATCTGGCCTTGGTCCCCCATGGCAAAACCAACCTGGAAATCAAAGAATGTCACGTCTCGGAGATTCGTGGTGGTGTTCGTTGAAATGTTGCTATCCCAGGTTGTGCCAGAGTCAAATGATCTGGCGATGTAGCCATTACTTCCGGCGATGTATGCCACTGATGGAGCGAAAAGATAGAAGCCGTTTACCGTTTGCGTGGTCAGGGCAGGTACGGCAACCCAATTGCTACCGCTGTTTCCTGTCCGGTACATTTTACCGTTTGCTCCGGATACATATCCGAAAGAGCCATTCCAAAAGTCCAAACTCACTAAATCAAAATTCTCCGGTATTGGTCTGCTGACAAGACTCACTGCTCCATTGGAAGTAACGAAGAATTGTCCGTTTTTTCCGGCAATGAACCCGACTCGGTCTGTTTTAAAGTCCGTGCCGGTGAAGTCATTCCGAATACCTGCAAGTCGCTGCGTATAGCTGCTACCGGCATTGGTAGAGCTCAACAGATACCCATCTTGCCCGATTGCAAACAGTGCATTACTTCCTGGTTTAAAAGCAAGGGCACTGAGATTTCGCTGATTCGTGGCTCCTAAGTTTATCTTGGAAAAATTGGCGCCTGAATTAGCCGATCGAAGTGCGGTCGCGTTGTCTCCTACTATACTGATAATTTTGGGGTCTAATGGGCTAAAGGAGACTTTTTTCAATCCACTTGATACAGGAGAGACCAGTGCTGCCCAAGAGCTGCCTCCATCAGTTGTCTTCAAAATGACCCCTTGATCTCCAACAGCATAGCCTATTAGTGGAGACGAGAAACTGATTCCTTTCAGGTTTTGGTTTTGCTGTGTATTGAGGGTTGTCCACTGAACTCCTCCATTATAAGTTCTCAGAACTCTGCCTTGGTCAGCAGCGACAAATGCAGTGTCTGGATTGATAAATACAAGCTCGTTCAAATTCAAATTGACACCGGAGGAAATGACTGTCCAATTTTGACCCCCGTCTTCAGAGCGGAGTAAAACTCCATTTGCACCGCTTGCGATCAGTCTGGAAGCAGATGCAAAAGCCACGCTGAAGAGGTGTACCGTACTCGGAGAATTGATTTTCTCCCAATTGTCTCCTCCATTGGTAGTCCTGTAGATCAATCCCCCGTCACCGACTGCCAAGCCGAGTTCAGTATTCCAGAAATCCACGCTTCGCAATTTCCCTTCGAAGGAAATAGGAAATTCCTCCCAAGTGATTCCTCCGTCCTTGGTGCGAATAATTAAATTTTCACCAACTATAAATCCAAGATTGTTATCTGTCCAAACTATGGACTCAAAATCCAAGCCCCAACTTTGCATGCGAGTCCAGGTTTGAGCTGAAAGGAGGTTGTATCCAATAAAAAATATAACCAAAAAGGTGAAGAGTCTCCGCATTATTCTGATTGAGGGATTTCAACAAAAATACGTGATTTTGCTGCTTCTCAAAGTGCTATCTTCAGATGTTGGTGCTAAAAGTATTTCTTACATTTCTATTTTACTCCGGGATTTGTAGCTTTAGAATAAGGGAATAGATTATATGTATAAAATGATGTATTCTGAAGTCAGAGATATAGAGGGAAGTGTCCGATAGATTCTCCGGATACATTTCGGGATTCCAATGCCTGGCTCAACTGTTCGGCTGGAACCATAATAATCAAATTGTAAACAGATGAAAAACATATTAAAAAAAATTGTACTTCCGGCACTTCTGATCTCCTCTTGCGGACCTCGGGAGCGTGTCTCTAAGGAAGTTTTTGAAGCAGTGAACAATAAAATGGAAGTCAAAAAACTTTCGGATTTTGAAATAGTCCAGGAAGCCATAGTATGGGGGGATTCGATAGCTACGGAGGCTCAGGTTCAGCTGATGACCAATTTGCAAAAGGCAATCGCCGAAGAGGGTGTAGCTGGTGCTGTGGAATACTGCCAGGTAAATGCGATCCCAATACTAGCCGAAGTCAGCGATAAATATGGGGTGGCTATCCGCCGTGTCTCTAACCGCTACAGAAATCCTGCTGATCGACCAACTGCGGTGGAACTTTCACTTTTGGAGGCTTATGAATACAATGCTGAAAATGGGATAGAAAGTGAGCCAAATATTCAGAAAACTGAAAATGGGGAAGTACTGCTATACACCAAGGCAATTAAGATTGAGCGTGAGTTTTGTCTGAACTGTCATGGAGACCCAGCAAAAAATATCGAAGCCGCTACATTGGAAAAAATCAATACTCTCTATCCCAATGATCAGGCTAAAGGACATCAGATGGGAGACTTGAGAGGAATGTGGGTTATTCGGATACCAACAAAAGAAATAGTAAACCGATTATAAATCTCCGGACTAGATTTTGGAAAATATTAACTAACCTAAATTTAAAATTCTCCCCTTCATCATACTAATGAGTATCATTCAGATCAGTTTTATCCATTTGTTTTGGATTTGGACAGCAGCCTATGTTTCGGAGTTGGGTTCTTCTTCTGAATCACTTTTCGAAGCATACACTCAGAAAATCCCTGGAACTCAGGTGACCTTTGATATGACACCTATTCCTGCCGGCAGCTTTTGGATGGGAGATGCAAACTCGATTCATCAGGATGAGAAACCTGCTCACGAAGTGAAATTGGACGCTTTCTGGATGGGAACCCATGAGGTGACTTGGGATGCTTTTGAGTTGTTTTTAGATAAAAACTATGAATTGGCGATCTCTGAAGAACCGATTGGTGAGCGAGTGGATGGTCTGAGCAGACCAAGTTTGCCATACTTGGATATGACTTTTGGAATGGGAAAGGAAGGCAAACCAGCGGTGGGAATGACGCAATACGGAGCTATTCAATACTGTCATTGGCTCTATTTGAAGACTGGGATTTTCTATAGACTTCCCACAGAGGCGGAATGGGAATATGCTGCCAGAGCAGGATCGGATACTCGGTTTTTTTTCGGAGATGATCCTTCCCTATTGTCTGAATATGCTTGGACCAGAGAAAACTCAAAAGAGTCTACTCAGATCATTGGGACCAAAAAACCCAACCCATGGGGTCTCTATGATATCTATGGCAACGTACTCGAATGGACTGCTGATGCCTATGATGCTGAATTTTATAAAACCCCGAACCCTATAAGCCCTTTAAATCCGTCAACCAAACTCTATCCCCGGGTGGTCCGAGGGGGAAGTTTTAGTACATCAGCTCAGGATCTCAGTTCGGCAAGAAGGTTTCAGACCTCTCCGGACTGGAAGCGAATTGATCCTCAGATCCCCAAAAGTCAATGGTGGTTTCCCGAAGCGCCCTTTTTGGGAATACGTCTGGTACGTCCGCTCATCCCGCCGGCACCTGAAGAGATAAAAGAATATTATACCAAGAGCCCAATCATCGATTATTAAACCTAAAATGATCCAACCATGAACAATCTTAATTCACGACGGGACTTTCTCAAAGCTGGTGCTTTGGTCACAGGAGGAGTGCTTGCATCCCCGTTTATCCTTCCCGGAGCCTATGCCGCTCCGGCTAATGAACTCAAGCTTGCAGTGATCGGCTGCGGAGGAAGAGGGACAGGAGCAGTTTTCCAAGCATTTGAAACAGGCCATCCTATCAAGTTGGTCGCGATGGCGGATGCATTTAGGGACCGATTAGACAACAGTCACAAATTGATTCTTGAAAAATATGGTGCAGCCAAAGCCGCCATACCTGAGGAGATGAAGTTGGTTGGTTTTGAGGGATATAAACAAGCCATTGCGGCTGCAGATGTAGTGATTCTTGCCACTCCTCCGGGTTTTCGCCCCATGCATTTTGAGGAGGCAGTCAAACAAGGCAAGCAAATCTTCATGGAAAAACCAGTAGCAACCGATGCACCTGGAATCCGGCGTATCTTAAAAGCAGCTGAGGAAGCAAAAGCAAAGAAGTTGAATGTCATGGTAGGCCTTCAGCGTCATTACCAGAATAATTACCGGGATACTATCGCAAGAATACAGGATGGCAGCATAGGAGACATCATTGGGGGCCAGGTTTATTGGAATGATGGCGGAGTTTGGGTCCGGGAGAGACAGCCTGGGCAGACGGAGATGGAATATCAGATGCGCAACTGGTATTATTTCAATTGGCTATGTGGTGATCATATCACTGAACAGCATGTACATAATATTGATGTCGCCAATTGGGTCAAAAACGGATACCCCGTCAAGGCTGAAGGTACTGGCGGGAGATTGGTCCGTACCGGAAAAGAGCACGGAGAAATATTCGATCACCACGTGGTGACTTTTACCTATGAGGACGGATCGGTGATCCATAGCGAGTGTAGGCATTTTCCAGGTGCCGCTAACCGGGTGGATGAAACTTTCCAAGGGACTAAAGGAAAAGCATACCTTAGTGCCGGCAACCATGGAATCCTTTCGGACTGGAAAGGAAAGGAGTTATACAATCACCCTAGAAGTAATCAGCCCAATCCTTACCAACAAGAACACGACGAACTCTGGGCAGCACTTTTCAAAGGAGAATACAAATTTGCGGATGCAGAGAATGCAGCAAAGAGCACAATGTCTTCCATCATGGGTCGGTATGCAACTTATTCAGGAAAGCCACTGACTTGGGAAGAGGCTTTGAATGGTCAGGTGGATCTTTTCCCTGAGAAGTTAGCCTGGGATGCTCAGCCAAAGGTGCTTCCGGGTCCTGATGGATATTATCCGCATGCTATTCCAGGAAAAACTAAAGTAGTATAGCCATGGAAAGAAGAGGATTTATTAAGCGAATTGGGCTCGGCTCAGCGGTATTGAGCCTTACAGGAGCTGCTACATTGCCTTCATTAAAAAGTAGTAAGACGGCGCCTACATTCAATATGGATTTTGCACCGCATTTTGGGATGTTCAAAAATTCTGCTCCGGGAGGTATTTTTGATGAATTGAGATTCATGGCAGATCAGGGTTTCCGGTCTTTGGAGGATAATGGATTGTTGAAGCGATCAGTTGAAGATCAAAATAAGCTGGGCAAAATGCTTGAGGAGCTTGGTATGCGGATGGGGGTATTCGTAGTGGATGGAGGAGATAATTGGAAGACCTCCCTGACTACAGGAAAGCAGGAGTTTCTGGATAATTTTATAGCCACTTGCAAACAATCTGTGGAGGCTGCCAAGCGGGTCAATGCCAAATGGGTGACGGTAGTTCCTGGATTTTATGAGCGAAATCTTCCCCTTGGCATTCAGACTGGACATGTCATCGAGGCCTTGCGAAGAGGGGCGGAGATCTTTGAGCCGCATGGAATCGTGATGGTACTGGAACCCTTGAGTGATACGCCGGAACTCTTTCTTAGACATGCCGACCAGACACATATGATCTGCAAAGCTGTCGACAGCCCGAGCTGTAAGATTCTTTACGATATCTATCACATGCAACGGAATGAAGGAAATCTGATCCCAACCATGGAAAAAACCTGGGACGAAATAGCTTATATCCAAATCGGAGATAATCCTGGTAGAAAGGAACCCGGTACAGGGGAAATCAATTATGAAAATGTATTCAAATTCATACATAATAAAGGTTATAAGGGAGTTTTGGGTATGGAGCATGGAAATGCAATCCCCGGAGAAGCTGGCGAAAAGGCCTTAATTGCAGCTTATAGAAAAGTAGATATTAAAACCTAAAATAGAATGAAGCAATATTTATCACCTCTGTTTATCGCAGTGGTCTTTTTTTCATGTTCAACAAAATCAGAACCTATTCCTGAAAAACCAGCAGGCTGGGAGATCTTCGAAACCCCCGTCCAAGCCTCATTAAGAGGTTTGTCCCCAGTGACCAGAGAAATAGCTTGGGCCAGTGGCAGCGGTGGCACTTGGCTTCGAACCTTGGACGGTGGCAAGACTTGGAGTCATGGAGTGATTGCAGGCTTGGATACAGTGGATTTTCGTTCGATTTATGCATTCGATGCTGAAAATGCGGTAGTCATATCGGCAGGCCAGCCAGCAGTGATTTATCGGACTGCAGATGGAGGTCAGTCTTGGGTGCTTAAGCATCAGGAATCTGATCTGGCATTTTTCGACGGAGTGTCATTCGCCGATATAGAAACCGGCTATGTGGTAGGCGACCCCGTAGATGGCAAATGGATGATTCTGAAAACCATTAATCAGGGAGAATCCTGGTATTCTGTCTCCAGTCCTTCTGTTGCAGCGGAGGGAGAGGCCGCTTTTGCCGCCAGTGCTAGTTCCATCTTAGCTGTAGACGAATTGATTGCTCTGGGAAGTGGTGGGACCGAATCGAATTTATACGTTTCCTCGGATGGGGGCAGTACCTGGGAGAAGTTTCATTCTCCATTGATTCAAGGAGAAAGTTCTCAGGGAATTTTTGCTCTGGCAAGTTTAGGCGATGGAGAGATAGTAGCCGTAGGAGGAGATTATCTGTCAGAAAATGACTCTTCAGCTAATTTTGGGAAATTTTCAAATGCGGATAAAAAATGGGCATCTATTTCGGATTTTCCTAAAGGGTATCGCTCGGCCTTGGCTTTTTTCCCAAAGTTTGGATGGTTAATCGCATCAGGCCCGACAGGCTCAGACTATTCTGAAGATGGGGGGCTGACTTGGGAAAGTTTTTCAAAAGAGGGTTTCCATTCTGTAAAAATAGGCCATACCGAGGCTTCGGTCTGGGCTTCTGGAAGTAAAGGAAAAGTGGCAAGATTGAAATATTGACAATAAAATCACGAAAAATCGAAGTATTTTAGGTTTATTGATTAGTCCATTCAAATAAATGAAAGTTTGGGTCTTCAACCTTATAGAAGAATCCAATCCGTTATTATCTTTGAAAACGTTTTAAATAAATTATTGATTTTAACTAAACAAAAGCTCCTATAATGTTTGAAATAATTCCTTCTATATGGTTGATTAACGGTAAATGCGTTAGATTGAAAAGGGGGGATTTCTCCACTGAGAAGGTGATTTCCAATAACCCTTTGGAGATCGCGCAAGCTTTCGAATCTATTGGCCTCAAGCGGGTTCACCTCGTAGACTTAGATGGGGCAAGAAGAGGAGAACCCAAAAATTACCATATTCTGGAAGCCATGGCAGGCTATACCGATTTGAAGGTAGATTTCACTGGAGGCATCTCTACTGATGGGGATGTCATCAAATGTTTCGAGTTCGGGGCAGCTACAATTACTGTCAGTTCTGCCGCAGCTAATCATCCTGAACGATTTGCTCAATTCTTACTTTCATACGGGAGAGAGAAAATCAATCTGGCAGCAGACGTGAATCCTGTAGATGAGAAAATAAAAATCAGAGGTTGGTTGAAGAAAACGGAAATTGACCTATTTGAACATATCGATTTTTTTCATGAGCGCGGGCTCAAGTACCTAAAGTGCTCTGATGTGACAAGAGATGGATTGGCAGAAGGTCCCAATTTTGAGCTTTTTCAAAAGATAAGAGATCGATTCCCATCTGTGCATCTGGCAGCAAGTGGAGGGGTAAGAGGAATCGACGACTTCAAAAGACTAAAAGATATGGGGGTTAAGGCCTCAGTTTTTGGCAGAGCATATTACGAGGGCCTGATTACCTTGGATGAGCTGGAAAAATTCAATAGCGAAAACACATAAAAAAAGAGGCCTAAACCTCTTTTTTTATTTTTTTCTGTGTCAATCTGCTTTAAACTTGTCGACGATATAAAGGAATATGTTGAAGTTTAAAGTCGATGGAGCCGGTTCGGTTTTCTTTGCTTCACCTAAAACCGGGCTTTCTTTTTTCACCGCTGGACTTGTTTTTGGAATTAAAATGGTATGTTTTTGATTCAAACTGGCGTTTGAAGTATTTCCCTCCATTAGATTAATGCTATTATCCTGATTCGTCCGATCGATTGGCTTTAAAATCTCTGAATCAATTTTTCCAAGATCTTCCTGAGCAAAAGAAACTTCCGACAAAAAACAGAAACCCATCACAGCAAAGCCGAAGAAAGAGAGTTTTTTGAAAGGGAAAGAGATTAAATCTGACATTTTTAGAATTTCTTAACAGGTTCTTTAACTTTACCTTTGTGAAAAAGGTTTCTAAAATTAGTAAAAATATCTGCTGTGCAAACGGTTGAATACGAAGATTTCGAAAAAATAGACTTAAAAGTCGGTACAATCGTCAAAGTAGAGAACTTTGATAAGGCCAAAAAGCCTGCTTACAAAATCTGGATTGATTTGGGTAATGAAATCGGAATAAAAAAATCATCTGCCCAGGTGACCGATTTATACCAAAAGGAGGAGTTAATCGGGAGACAAGTGGTATGTGTCTGTAATTTGAAACCCCGGCAAATTGCTGATTTTATGTCGGAGGTTTTGGTGACTGGCTTCTCTTCGGAAGAGGGGGATATTGTACTTACTTCGGTAGAGCGACCCGTTCCCAACGGTGCAAAGCTTCATTAATTGGTCGTCTCAGGATCGTAATAAAAATCCAATGGATCAGGTAGTTTGAATTGATATCCTGCTGCCTGTATTTTTTCAGAAGAGATCAATCGATCAGTTACCTCGCTTTCTGGAGTATAACTTTCAGGAGGCTTCATTCCGTATTGTTGGCTATTCTTTTCATAAATAGCCTTTCTTTGAGGATGTTTAGGGGCGACACCATTGAAAGTTTCCCCAAAAAGATTTTCAGAAATGATCCAATCAATAATACCCACCGCATCAATTTGATGGATGAAATTCACAGAAGTATGCCCAATAACATTCTCTTTTCCGGCAAAATATTTAACAGGAATCCGGCTTCCACCCATCAGTCCCCCTAATCTGAGGATAGTGCTTTCAAAGTTGCAGTCATTTCTAAAAAGTTCTTCTGCCCGGTACAAGGTTTTATTCCCTGTATTTTCCAATGAAACATGATCTGATTCCTGATAGGCCTGCTTTCTAGGGCTTTCTGGGTAAACACTGGTGCTGGATACAAAAATCACTTTTTCGACAGAAGACTCATTGGCCATGCTCTTCAGATATTTCAACTGCTCAAGGTAAAATTCTCCTTCTTGATGTTTTGAGCGAGGAGGGATATTGATGACCAGATACTTTGCATCAAAGAGTTTTCCAAAACCTATTCCTTCAGGATGGGGGTTCATCGTCAGCCGGACTGCTGGAATTCCGGATTTCTCGATTTTTGTCCTTTTTTCTTCACTTGTGGTACTTCCAATAACTGGGATGCCTTTTTTCTGTAGTGAATGGGCCAATGGCAATCCCAGCCAACCGAGTCCTATGATAGATACTTTCATTTCTTGAAATAAAAAACCTCCCAAAAGGAGGTTTTGATTTTAATCTTTTTTGGGCATCGTACCCAGCAAGATATCCCAGAGGGGAGTGCTGACTCCGAATGCCCTTTCTGGATCTTTGTAATGATGGATGGCATGATTCACCCAAAGTACTTTAAGGAAATTCTTCGGAGGAGCATAGGCATGCACGATGTAATGCACTCCCAAATAAGAAGCATAGCCAATCAAAAATCCAGGGAGAAAGTAATATGCCAAATCTCCCATGATCAGTTTGAATATCAAATATAGAATTGCAGCATAGGCTGCACTTACAAATGGTGGCATAGCCAACCGATCTTTATCTTTAGGGTAGTCATGGTGAACACCGTGAACGCTATACTGAAGCTTGTCTTTGATTGGTGTGTTTGGTTCCATATGGAAAAAATACTTGTGCATCATGTATTCAACAAAAGTGAAAACAAAAAATCCGGCGAATATCAACAGTATCCCAAATCCAACAGAAAGATCAGTTTCGGAATAAGCTACATAAACTGAAATAGCTGACAACACCAAAAACATGGTAATCGGTATAGAAATATGCGTTCTCGACATCCTTTCGAGAAAAGGGTTGGAGAACATATGGGCGGAGCCAAAATTGTCTGGCTTTTCCAATCTTCCAATCTTTTTCATGCAATTATGTTTTAATCTACAAGGTCATTCCGATAGCTATCGGAAGGAAACCAGTCTGCTGGTTAATCATCCCTTTGTTTGAGATGTCTTCCATCATTCTCGATTTCAATTGTATTTTTTATTAACTATTTAAATGTGTC
>CAZFSC010000028.1:0-14834 GCA_964521585.1 uncultured Limnohabitans sp. | reverse complement strand
GGGACTTCGCAAGCCATTGCCTCAAGGGCAGCTAGCCCAAAGCTTTCTTTTTCTGAGGGCATCAGAAATAGATCTGCTACGGATAGCACTTCTTCCACTGCATCTAATTTCCCCAGAAATCTAGTGTCATCACAAGTTCCCATCTCTCTACAGAGTCGCTCCATCCGGTCCCGCTCAGGTCCATCTCCAACCAACAATAATTTTGCGGGAATCCTTTTCCGCACTTCGAAAAATACTTTGATGACATCTTCAACTCGTTTCACTTTTCTAAAATTGGAAGTATGTACCAGCAACTTTTCACCATTCGGGCAGATAGCCAGTTTGAAATGCTCCTTCTTTTGACGCTTGAAACGCTCTAAATCGATGAAATTAGGAATCACTTCGATATCTCGGGTCACCTCAAAATGTGAATAGGTCTCCCGCTTCAAATCCTCAGAAACAGAGGTGACTCCGTCGGATTGGTTGATGCTGAAAGTTACAACAGGTTCATAACTTGGATCTTTGCCAACCAAGGTGATATCGGTGCCGTGAAGGGTTGTGACAACAGGGATTTGAATTCCCTGAATTTTCAATATTTGCTTTGCCATGTAAGCTGCCGAAGCATGAGGAATGGCATAGTGGACATGCAATAAATCCAGCTTTTCATACTTTACCACACTGACCATTTTGCTGGCAAGGGCCAGTTCATAGGGAGCATGTTCAAATAGCGGATAGCTTTTGATATCAACCTCATGATAGAAAAGATTTTCGCTGAAAAAATCTAAGCGGGAGGGCTGCCGGTAAGTGATAAAGTGGATCTCATGACCCAGTTTGGCCAAGCCCTTTCCGAGTTCGGTAGCGACTACTCCACTGCCTCCAAAAGTTGGATAGCAAACAATTCCTATTTTCATGTGATTAAATTTGTTTTAAATAGGCTAAATGGAATCTCGCATTGAAAATAATCTTCTCAGTGTATGATTTCTTTTGAATGATTGATTTCATATTTAATCTTTTGCAGTGCCTAAATGGGCTTTTAGGGTAACACGCATAAGGCTTATTTTTGTTCAAATTAAAATTTTTTTATGGATCAACCGGGATTCATGCATGAACTTTTGATTTTAGTATGGATTTTTCCACCGCTTTTACCAGACCTAAAGAAAGCTTTTTCGGGGTTTTCCTAGTTTCTCCTATCTTCGGCTTGAAAAAAAGACGATTATGAATAAACCTATATACTTCCTTTTTGGGATCTTTTTGCTTTTTCAGGCATGCAATAATTCTACTGAAAAAAGTGACGAGGCAGTTACAGAAATTAAACGCTGGAATGAAAATCCATGGCCGGAAATCAGAAAGGAGCGGATTTCAAAGCTTTTACCCAGCGCAATGCAGTCTGCGGGTGTAGATTGTTGGATCAGTATCTGTCGGGAAAATAACAATGATCCTCTTGCCATCCACATCGGTGGGGAAAACGCGAGCGGAGAGGCAATTTTCATTTTTTATAGGGATGAGACTGGATTTCATTCCTTGGTATTCTCACCGGATGGAGAGGCCACCGCGTTGGCTGAACAGAATATTCATGATGAGGTAGTCCGGGTAGAGCGTGGCGTTTCCACCTTGGACCAAGCAGCAGAATTCATCAAAGAGAAGAATTTTTCTCGCATTGCCATCAACACTTCCGAGTCAAACGCACTGGCAGATGGTCTCACACATACGCAGTATCTCGAACTTGAAAAGGCTCTCGGTCCGGCGGCCTCCAAACTAGTTCCTTCAACCGAATTGGTGTATGAATGGCTTTCAATCAAGCTGCCTGCGGAAGTGGAGATACTGAAGGAAGCCGCAAAGCTTGCTTCGGATTTTCAATATGAAGCTTATCAGATGATCGAACCGGGTAAGACAACTGATGCGGATGTTGCAAGATTTTTGAAATCCAAAATGGCAGAATATGGTGTTACAGATGCCTGGCATCCTGATCAGAACCCAAATGTAAACTCAGGAGCCGACCGGGGTCACTCTCATGCCACTGATAAGGTGATCCAAGGTGGTGATGTGATCCAGATAGACTTCGGTGTAAAGCTCTATGATATCTGGGTGAGTGATATTCAGCGCTTTGCCTATGTATTAAAAGAAGGTGAGACAGAGGCTCCGGAAGCTATTCAATCGTATTGGAATCATGCTAAGGCAGGGAGTAGAGCGGCTTTAGCAGCCATGAAACCTGGTATAAGAGGTGAGGATGTAGATCGTGCACAGCGTCTTCTGATGGAATCGGCCGGCTCAGAGACGGTAATGTGGAGTACTGGACATCCGGTAGGCTATGTGGCACATGACGTGGGCCCAAATCTTGGGGGGTATAAAAGTAGTAAACCAAGGCCGGCTGCCCAGAAAAAACTGAAGGAAGGAATGACATTTGCCTTTGACGGATTCCACAGTTGGAAAATGCCAGATGGAAATTTCAAGACTATCTCTGTAGAAGAAATGGCTGTAGTCACTGCCAATGGAGCTACCTATCTGATCGAGCCTCAGGAGGAACTTATCTTGGTTGGTAAGAAGTAGATTACATCTTTTAAAACGAAGAATAAAACTGGAAATCAATCGGATTTCCAGTTTTTCTTTTTGTCTGTAATCGATTGGTAGATAATGTCGTGAATCTCAGTGCGAATATTTTCTTTGAGCAATCGGGTGTTGGTTGCATCAGGATATACCCGGTTAGAAAGGAAGACATATATCAAGTCGTTTTCCGGATCTGCCCAGACACAAGTCCCCGTGAATCCGGTATGGCCAAAAGTACTTTTCGGTGCTAAATCCCCGGCAGAGCCGCCTCTTCCGCGATCTGGTTCGGGTTTATCCCAGCCCCATCCTCTTCTGCTTTGGCTGGACTGTCTTTTTGTGAATTCTGTCACGGTATTACTGCCGATCAGATTCACTCCACCATACTGCCCTCGATTGAGCATGAGTTGCATCATGACTGCCAGATCATTGGCTGTACCAAATAATCCAGCATGTCCAGCTACGCCACCATACATGGCTGCTCCTTGGTCGTGGACATAACCTTTGACCAGACGATTACGAAAAGCGACATCGTTTTCGGTTGGAGCGATATTATCCAAAGGCATTTTTGCAAAGGGATTGAATGTCAATGTGTGAAGTCCAAGCGGGGCATAGAAGTTTTGATCCAAAAAAATCTCCATAGGCTGATTTACTATTTTCTCTACCACAGCTTGCATAAAATACATAGTCAGGTCGGAATACACATATTTATGCTTGGAAGATCCCGGTGGTTTCGGACTCAGTTTGGATTGCACAGTCCAATTCCAGATGCTGTCCCGGAGTGCATCATGGCCATACATGTCATTGGATACGGGTCGGGAGAATCCGGGGCTAGAACTGGCTTGATAGTATTCTGGTTTCCATCGTCCAGATTCTACTGTTTTCGCATAATGTGGGATGAAGGCGACTAATCCTGCCTCGTGAGCCATGACATCTTTGAGCACAAGATCTTCTTTATTGGTACCTTTCAGTTCGGGCAGGTAATCGCCAAGTGTTTTATCCATATCCAACTCTCCCCGACTTTCGAGAAACATGACCGCTTGGGTTGTCGCCAAAACCTTTGTGATGGATGCCAAATCGTAGACAGTTTCTGAATTCACCTTCGGACTATCCTTGTATTCCAATTGCCCATATGATCGCTCGAATATTACTTTTCCATCTTTGACGACCAATACATTTGCTCCCGGCGTGGCTTGGATCCGGATCGCTTTTTCGGCTACTTCATCGATTTTGTTCAGGATTTCACTATCCATGCCCACGCTTTCGGGAGTTCCATAGGCTAGTCTGTCCAATGGTTTCAGATAGCCACCCACACCATACGTAAATTGATTGCTTACTGTAACCGGGAGAATTCCTCGGCCTGGTCTTGCTCCGAATAGAATCTGAGGGGCAAGTGACTGGGTGATTTCATTGTTTTCATAAGCAAGTACGAGGTTGCCCATTCCCTCCAAATGCTTTGAAGCATAAGAATTTCCAAAGAGAACTGTCACTACTTTCTGCCGTTTGGCAAGGTCACGGATCAGTTGGACGTCGGCTTCTGCAATCCCAAATTTCCTTTTTGGACTATTGGTTACTCCCATCAAACCAACCACCACGACATCGTAATCCTCCAATTGTTTAATGGTGTTGTAATGAGTGGTCTCATTGGCTGCTTTTTGAATTGAGAAATGGTCAAACTTGGCATATTTTCCCAAATACTTTTGAAAACTCCTGCCCTCATCCCCGATGCTCAGACTGGCGAATTTTTTAATCTCCAACTGTTGGAAAGGAATCAATCTATCTTTGTTGGAAGCCACAGTGATTGAATTGGCATAGAGTTTTTCGATGAGCTCATCGGTTTTTGGGGTATGGAGTCGCTCTAAAAGTTCATAAGTATTGATCGGTACATACCGGTCCAGACCAGCCCAATACTTGGCTTTCAGTATTTTTTTGACACGTCTATCGATTTCTGCCTCAGTGATAATTCCATCCTGCACCGCTTTTTTGATCATTGTTTTGGCTTTCGGTACATCCATGGAATAGAGCAGTACATCGTTGCCTGCCAGAAGTGCTTTTAAGTCAACGGCTCCAGGAGCATTGGCTTGGGCAACGCCACGCATATTCAGGGCATCTGTAAAAATCAGCCCCTGAAAATTCATTCGGTTTTGTAATAAATCAGTGACCACTTTTTTGGAAAGGCTGGTGGTACTGTTCAATTCATTATCCAGACTGGGAATATTCAAATGTGCCACCATCACTGACATCAGTTTGGCTCTGAAGAGCTCCTCATAGGGATATAAGTCTATGTCCCAGATCCGCTGCTCCGGATGCTTGATTACCGGAAGGGAATAATGACTGTCTGCTTCTGTATCACCATGACCCGGGAAATGTTTTGCGTTGGCAATAATCCCATTGTCCTGAAGCCCTTTCATATATGCTACAGCCCGTTTGGCTACTACTTCTTTTCGTTCTCCAAAAGCCCGATAACCTATCACCGGGTTGTCTGGGTTAGAATTGACGTCGACTACCGGAGCAAAATTGATATGCATCCGCAGTTCTTTGAATTGCCTTGCCATTTCTTCCCCCATTTCGTAGATGAGTTCCTCATCCTGGATTGCACCTAAGGTCATGGCCTTTGGGAAATCAGGAACGGAATCCAGCCGCATGCTGATTCCCCATTCTGCATCCATAGCAATGAAAAGTGGAGTTTTGGCCTGTGCCTGGAAAAGATTGGTCAGTCTGGCCTGTCGTTTTGGACCTCCCTGGAAAAAAATCACCCCGCCAAGATTTTCAGTTTTGATCAAATTTGAGATCTCATCGACATGGGCCTGATCCTTATTTGAATAAGCAGCCACCATAAATAACTGGCCCAGGCGCTCGTCAAAAGTCAAGCTCTGAAAAACTGAATCCACCCAGTTGATCTGGGTGATCGGATCTTCGGAAATCAAAGGATCCTCTACCAGAAGGGCCTCATCCAATTTTCCTGATGAGAAAGTAAGTACTACAAGGCAGATGGTCAAAACCCTCCAAAGCGCGCTGCTCATGTCTGAGTTAATTTTTAATTCGTAATTTTAAATAAATTTGTACATCGAACTTCCAGCATATCGGCTTTTGCCTGCCAAAAGTGATCCCTAAGGTCTGTACGGGTAGAGTTCGTCCAAGGATAGATCAATATACTAAAGATAAGGTAACATTAAACCTTAAAACGGGTTAAATGGGTATAAATTTGATGTTTGGTCAATATTTTGGAACTTCTTACATTCTTGAGGTTTTACCAGATTAGTATCCATAAAATTTAAGAAAAATGAAATTTCCTTCTGTATTCCGTACCGCTGCTCCAATGCGTTTTGATATCAAACCCAGATATTATGATCCTGTGAAAGAAGAAATTGATCAGCGTACTTCCAGAATCAAACGGGAACTTCAGTCTGAGGGAATACTCAAAGAAGGTGAGGAGGGTTTGGATTCCTATGGAGCTGGTCTCAGAGGCGCTTTTTCCCAACATCGAGGGATCAAGGAGCGATCCAGCCCCAATGCATTTGCTTCCACTGCCATTATCCGGACTATGATCTTTCTGATCCTGATGGGATCAATCTTTGGTTATGTGTATTTGGGACCAGTCGTTTTTGAATACATGCTCTATATGGTGATGCTCATCGTGGCAGTCTATTTTTTCTTTAGGTTAAAACCCAAAAAGAAAAATGAGTGACATCATCCAACTTCTGCCCGATGCAATTGCAAATCAAATAGCGGCAGGAGAAGTAGTACAGAGACCGGCATCAGCACTCAAAGAACTTTTGGAAAATGCCGTGGATGCCGGAGCCACGCAGATTCAAGTGGTAGTCAAGGAAGCAGGAAAGCAGCTGATCCAAGTGATCGACAATGGAAAGGGAATGTCTGCTACCGATGCCCGGATGAGTTTTGAGCGGCATGCCACTTCCAAAATCAGAAATTCCAATGACCTATTTTCAATCCGTACTTTCGGTTTCAGAGGCGAAGCTTTGGCTTCTATTGCTGCAGTAGCGCAGGTAGAACTCAAAACAAAACAGGCAGATTCTGAGCTGGGTACACTGATCCAGATCGAAGGCTCAGAGGTCAAAAAGCAAGAACCTTTCGCAGGAAATACCGGGACTTCCGTAGCGATGAAGAACCTTTTTTTCAACGTGCCCGCACGAAGGAATTTTCTTAAATCCAATCCTGTGGAAATGCGCCACTTGGTGGATGAGTTTCAGCGGGTAGCACTTTCGTATTCAGAAATCGCGTTTTCGCTATATCAACAGGATTTGGAAATGTATAATCTCAGTCCTGGAAAACTCAGTCACCGGATTGTCCAATTATTTGGAAAGAGCTATCAGGGACAATTGATTCCCTGTGAAGAATTAACCCCTCATGTAAATGTCAAAGGCTACGTGGGGAAACCTGAAAATGCCAAAAAAACCAGAGGAGAACAGTTTTTTTTCGTCAATAACCGCTATATCAAAAGTAGCTATTTGCATCATGCAGTCGGGAATGCCTTTGAAGGCTTGATCCATCCTGACCAAAATCCCTTTTATGTGCTTTTTTTGGAAATAGATCCTTCCCACATCGATATCAATGTGCATCCCACCAAGACAGAAATCAAGTTTGATGATGAGCGCACGGTCTATGCCGTGATCCGTGCAGCTGTCAAGCAGGCCTTGGGATCCCATCATGTGGTTCCCTCCATTGATTTTTCCTATGATGTAAATTTTAACGATAAGTGGGATAAAAATCCTTCCAATAAAGAAGAGGTGGATCGGGAATATAGTTACAAGACCTTTAATACCCCTGAATTCAAGAAAGCCAGTACTTCAGGATGGGAGAGATTGTTTGAACATAACCTCCCTTCCAACCCGGTTCAGGATCAATCCGGCCTTAGTCAGCGTTCCGAAAACGAAGATCGGGAGGTGCTCACCTTTTCGAGTAAAGCCAACCCGGATCATGGTCTGGACGGAATTTCCCGATCTTCTGAGGAGGAATCAACAGGAACCACTTTTCAAGTGGAATACAGCTATATCATCGCCCAGATGTCGACTGGGATGCTGATTGTCGATCAGCAGGCAGCGCATGAACGGATACTTTATGAGCGCTACCAGCGACAGCTTAAGCTGGCTCAAGGCCCATCCCAACAATGTCTTTTCCCGCCCATCCTAGAGCTTGGCCCTTCAGATTTTGCATTGGTCAAAGATCTAATGCCTGAGCTTCATAGCTTGGGATTTATGGTTTCGGAGTTTGGAAAGGACACCGTGATCATTCAGGGGGTACCTGCGGATATTCAGGTGAAAAATGAAAAAGAGCTTTTTGAAGGTCTTTTGGAACAATTCAAAAACTTTAAAAGTGAGCTTTCACTTGACAAACGGGAAAATCTGGCACGATCCCTCGCCAGAAAATCCTCAATCAAGAAGGGTCAAAAATTAACCTCCCAGGAAATGGAAACGCTCGTAGGACAATTATTTGCCTGCCAGAATCCTAATTTTGGTCTTGGTGGTAATAAATCATTCGTCAAATTGGATTTAAGTAGTATTCATTCATTCTTCGGCAAACAGCATGTTTAGAAATATCACCCCAATAGTTAAAAATCTGCTTATCATCAATGTCGCCCTGTTTTTGATAAGTGGGTTTCTATTTCCCCAATTGAGTACTTGGTTTGCCTTGTACTATATCCAAAGCCCATACTTTAAGCACTTCCAGTTTCTGACTTATATGTTCATGCATGCTGATTTTTGGCATCTGTTCAGCAATATGTTTGGATTGCTAATATTCGGACCGCTTTTGGAACAGTTTCTCGGACCGAAAAAGTTATTTTTACTTTGGATGGTCTGTGGGGTAGGATCGGGAGTCCTTTATTCCGGTTACACGGCTTATCGGATGAATAAACTTCAGGATAAAGTGGAGGCATTCGAGAATGATCCCAATCCGGAGATGTTCAATAAACTGGTGGTTGAGAATCGGGCTTATTTTCAACGCTCGGTTTTTGATTTCATCGATGATTACAGCCGCAACCCCGAGGATCCAAATAAGATCAGTCAGGCAAAACAAACCCTGAATGCAATCGTGGAAATTCAAGGCAATGTGCCGATGGTTGGGGCTTCAGGAGCTCTATTTGGAGTGTTAATTGCTTTTGCAATGTTATTCCCGAATACGCAGCTTTTTTTGCTTTTCCCTCCTATGCCGGTAAAAGCAAAATATCTGGTCCTGTTTTATGGACTTTATACGGTGTATAACGTAGTACTAAATAATCCAACGGATAATGTGGCGCATTTCGCGCACTTGAGTGGCTTGTTGATTGGTGCTATATTGGTCTACCGATGGAAAAAAGATAGAACTAATTTTTATTAAAATATGTACGGCGGTTTTTGGGATAATTTGAAAAATGCATTTAAGCACAGCGACAATAGTCTCTACAAGTTGATTGCTATCAATCTGTTAGTGTTTTTGGTGGTTATGGTCGCCAGAGTATTGATGACTATCGGAGGGCTGGGTGATTTGTATTCCAATGCGCTGTCCTATCTGATGATGCCTGCTTCAGTTTCAAGGCTTCTGACACAGCCCTGGAGCATATTTACCTATATGTTTTTGCATGAAGGCATTTTTCATATTCTCTTCAACATGCTCTTCCTATATTGGTTTGGACTGCTGATCCATCAATTTTTGGGCAGCCGCAAATTGGCAAACCTGTATATTCTGGGTGGATTGACCGGTGCGATATTCTATGTTCTGATCTATAATTTAGCACCGTTTTTCAGTCCGGCAGTAGATTCCTCCCTCATGCTGGGTGCAAGCGCAGGTGTATTTGCAATTGTGGTAGGAGCGGCCACATTGAGCCCAAATACGACTTTTATGCTGATCTTGCTCGGTCCGGTCAAGATTAAATACATTGCGATCTTCTATGTGATCCTATCCTTTGCCAATTCTGCCGGAGCAAATGCCGGCGGAGAGCTTGCACATCTTGGGGGAGCCTTGTTGGGCTATTTATACATTGTACAATTACGAAGAGGGGTTGACCTTGGAATGCCTGTGCAGAAGGTGGGTATTTTCTTTGAAAATTTCTTCACCAGTAAAAAGGGGATTAAAGTTTCCTATCGGAAAAAGAAAACAACCGCTGATTACGGATCGACTTTCTCCAAATCCAAGAGGTCCAATCCTCCAGCTTCTTCCAGCAATGAGGCTACTCAGGAAGAAATCGATCGTATTCTAGACAAAATAGCTGATCGGGGATACGAGGCTCTAAATAAGGAGGAAAAACGGAAACTCTTCGAATTCTCAAAGAAATAAATCCTCAGGGATTTTGAGGGGATCCTCCCAAAGGAAAGGCGAATCCAACCCGAAACCCGGCTTCCTGTCTCAGGGTGCTCTGAAATCTAAATTCAGTACTCAAACCTACCCAATCCACCAAGCGAATATAGGCTCCTACACCGATATTTGCTCCACTGTACTTTCTGGTGACCCCAGCCCCATCGGGTTGGAGGTTTTCCCAAATCTGATTATAACCGGCCATAAAATACAATTGCGATGGCCCGTCAGAGACATAATACCTGAGATCAGCATTGAAATGGCGTTCTGTCCCTATAGCGGGGAAAACCTCGATGTAGCTGGGCATGATCGCAAACTGATCCAGAAAAAAATATTCAACGCCCGCACCCACCCCAAAATCACTCCAGCGTAAGCCATAGGTACCTAAGACATGAATCCGGGTATCACCTTGATTTTGCGATTGAGCATTGCTTTGCAGAGCAATCAGCGACAAAACAAAAAAAATCACCAAAGCCTTTTTCATATATTTCTGGATTTAATTCGGAAAGAAATTAGGAGGCTTTGGTGAGGAAAACAAATGCTTATTCTAAAATTCGAACCATTCGGCCCAGTCTGCCTTCCGAATCGATTCCTTCGACAATGATCAATTGCTTTGTGGCAATGTCAGTATTGTAAAATTCCAGGTTTGCTGTACCATTTTCTCCGGTCTCCACAAGAGGATTCCAATAGATTGTCGCCCGGGCATCTTTGATTGCATTTTCCACAGTTTTCGCATCGTATTTCGGAAGGTAAAATTCCCTTGGAACAGAGTAGCCACCATATTTGGTGACGAGCGTTCCCCCTACGCTTCGGCCGATTCCTGCGCCTGTTTTGGTATACACCGCAATCACACCGTTGGCTCCTTGCGCCCCGAAAATCGCAGTTTTAGCCGGATCTTTAAACACATCCACATTTGCCACATCTCTTGGGCTAACCGTAAGTAGGGTGGAGGCCTCCACTGGAATATTATCCAATAGATAAAGAGGCTGAGTTCCCGAGCCCCCCAGAGAGCCAACTCCCCTGATGGTCACATTGACATCCAGACCAGATACGAAGACCTGAACCCCCGACACTCTGCCTTGGATAAGTTGGAATACATTGGTGAAACCTACAGATGATGGGATTTTTTCAGGATCAATCGTCACATCTCCAGAGCCATAGATTTTTCTGATTTCTTCCTCTTCCTTTTCTACCGTTTTCCCCTCTACAGTCACCCCTTCCAATTCGATGATATCTTCCTCTGAATTTAATTGCTGCATCAAAGTCCGCTCCCGATAGGTGGAAACCAAGCCTTCCGGCCAAACTATATTTTCAGCATAATTCCCTGTAATAACAGTGAAAACCGGTTCGGGCTTGATAATCGAGACGTCCACAAAGTTTTTCAGACGGTTGTCTTGAGCTGTAATTGTAACCGAGGCTGAGTCCAGATATTCCAAATCCCTGAAAATGAATCTTCCGTTTGGCCCATATTCTGAACTTTGGATTTCGATACCTTCACCAATCAGGGCAGTAATTTCACCTCCTCCCAAACCTTTTTTAGTCTGCTCAGGATCTGAAACCTGTCCCTCGATATTGATTCCCCGTTCGATGAAGTTTTCCACTTTCGGGAAATTTTCTGTCAGTACATCTGACCATTCAAATCTTCTCCAGCCATGCGTCATCATCACCAAATCCAATTCTTCTTGGGTTTTGGCAGAATTATCCCTGAAATACCTTCCCGGTTGGTAGATTTCAGCCGATAAGTCCGAAGTCAGAAGAAGGGTAGAAAAGATACCTTCCTCCTGTAGTTCATTTTCATCCACCTGAGTCGCATCAAGAACTGCTACTGAGAAACTTCCTGCATGAGCAACTCCGGCAAGGGAGGAATTTAAAGTAAGACTGAGCTTTTCTCTGGGAGAAATATCCCCTGTTTTTGAAATATCCAGTTTGAGTTGATCGCCTTCTTTTTGGATGAAAACCAGGCGTTCCAAAAGTGGCTTCCCATCGGCACTCAGGACAGTGATCTGATTAACCCCTGAGATCAGATTTTCTTTGGGAATCCGAACACCCCAAATCCCATTGGTCAAGGCTCCCTGAATCATGTAATTGATGATCCCCCTGGTTTGTGAAACCAGTAGAAGTGAATTTGGCTCGTAATCTCCCTGTACAAAAGCCGTCAGGTAGCTTGCAGCGGGATTGTTGATAACTTGAATGACCAGCCCCTTCGAATCTACTTTTGGAAGACTCACACTGATTTGCTGCCCCGTATTTTTTTCAGTCAAAAGAGCCCGGTAATCAGATCTTTCTGGAGTAAGTTCAAATTTCCCCAAACCAGCAAAATTACTTTCGAAGGAAATATCACTTCCTTCCAGTTGACCTTCCAGGTCCACCGGAATCCCATCCGGGTAAATCCCCCGGAAAGCAAAATTTGATTTCTTACCGAGTACTGCATGCCCTCCTTCAGGCAAAAACTGAATATCTGCCAAGGTCAGGCTGTAGGGCAGTCGGATTTTCTGGGTTACGGAATAATTTTCATTTTCGAGATAGGTCAGTTCCAGATGCTGTGCCGGGTTGGCCTTTTCAGGAATTGCAAAAGTGAAGCTAACCTCCCCTTGTGCATTGAGCGGAAGTGATTGCGAGTACAGTTTCTCCTCGCCTGCCTTTGCCAGTACGTCAATCGTCTTTCCGGATAATGGGTTTCCTTGACTGTCAGCCACAATCAGCTCTGCTTTATAAGTCACTTTTCCACCGGATGCGGCGATGCTATTGAAAGATATTTTTGGAAGGAAAGAGCCGCCTGCACCATCCACTACATTGATCTTTTGGTCAAAAAAATAGTTCTCTCCAAAATTCCGCATCCAGGAAGTATAAGCCTTGATTTGATAGATTCCCGCTTTGCCAAACGCAGGCAAAGTAAAATCCCCTTTGCCTCGGCCTTTCTCAAGCCGTACTGTTTTCTGCTCCAGAAGTAGCCCATCTCCATCGAAGAGATCCACATACAGGGTAGCACTTAATGGTGAGGGTATTTGCATACTTCCTGCAGTCAGGTAAGCACTGAACCATAGCTCTTCACCCAACGTGTAGGTTTTTTTGTCGAGATGTAGATAGGCCTTTTCTACCGGATATTCGCTTTGATAGGTGTCCAAATATTTCTGGATTTTCACCGGTAGTTCATCCTGGGCATACGCAGGGAAAAAGGTAACTCCGATCATTATCAGAGTCAGCCCTAAAAATTGATTTTTCATAATTGAGTTGGCTTGTTACTAAAAACATCGCTAATAAAACTAATCACTTGTGATTATCCAAGTGAAAAAATCTTAAATCGTATTCAGCGCAGCAACTTCATTCTTATTGGCCAGTTGGCCGCAGGCAGCATCGATGTCCTGTCCCCTTGATTTTCGGACTTTGGCGATGATGCCCTGACTTTCAAGGATCCGTACATACATATCTACGGCTTCTTGTTTTGCCTGTCGGAACTCGCCTTCGTCTATGGGATTGTATTGGATGATATTGACTTTGGAAGGAATGATCTTACAGAATTTGGCAAGTGCTCTGGCGTGGCGCTCGTCGTCATTGATCCCATCCCAGATGACATATTCGTAGGTGACTTTACGCTTGGTCTTTTCATACCAATATTTTAGTGCCTCTCCCAATTCTTCCACTGGATTGCTGTCATTGATCGGCATCAATCTGGATCGGGTTTCATTGATGGCGGAGTGAAGTGAAACGGCTAGATTGAATTTCACCCCGTCATCTGCCAATTTCCGGATCATCTTCGTCACGCCAACGGTAGAAAGTGTGATCCTCCGAGGCGCCATTCCCAAGCCTTCAGGGGAAGTTATTTTATCGATTGCTTCGAGGACATTGGCGTAGTTCAGCAGTGGCTCGCCCATTCCCATAAAGACAATATTGGTCAGGGGACGCTGAAAATAAGTTTCGGCCTCCTCTTTGATCGCCACCACCTGATCGTAGATTTCATCCGGATTGAGATTCCGCATGCGCTTTAATCTTGCGGTGGCGCAAAAATTGCAATCCAGACTACAGCCGACTTGAGAAGAAACACAGGCAGTGATTCGCTTGCTGGTCGGGATCAAAACCGATTCGACGATTTTGGAATCATAGAGCTTGACTGCATTCTTGATCGTGCCATCGGAAGAGTGCTGCATCAGATCCACCAGGATATGGTTGATCTCGAAGTGTTTCTTGAGCATTTCCCGGGTGGAAAGCGAAATATTGCTCATGTCATCGAAGTTCTTCAGCGACTTATTCCAAAGCCATTCATAGACCTGCTTGGCCCGAAATTTCTTTTCGCCATGCGCCAAAAAGAACTCCTCCAACTCTGGCAGTGAAAGTTTACGAATATCTTTCTTCTGAATCTCTTCCATGGGGCAAAGTTAAGGGATTCTTGGGGATGGAGAAGCTGGATTAGAGGATCAAGAGTTTTAAAAAGATAGCTCTTCGAGCAGATAGAAATAAAATAGCCTGAGGGCAGATATTTTTGACCCTATCTCGCGAAGCCTATCTCGCCGAAGGCTAATCTTGCGAAGCCTATCTTTTTTCTATTTCAACCTAAAACTCTTCTCGTCTATCGCCCGCATCGTGCAAAGAATGCCGTCGAGGTGATCATATTCATGCTGAATCAATTCAGATAAGGCTCCTGTCACATGTAAGGACTGCTTTTTCCAATTTTCATCCAAATAGTCCAAGGTCAGCGACTCGTGACGGGCCACTCTGACGAGAAGATTTGGAAAAGACATGCAATCGTCCCAAAGCTCGAATTTCTCATCGCTTAGGTTTTTCAATTCAGGATTCAGAATCACGTAAGGCCGATCCAGATTCAGGTAAAAAAGCCGCTTCATGATTCCCAACTGCGGAGCGGCAATGCCCCTCCCGAAGCCATAGACTTTGCGGATATCTTCCATCGCCTCATGCAACTGCTCGACCCAACCTGGTACGAGTGCCAGTTCATCTTTTTCAACAGGTTGGCAAATATCATAGAGTCGCGGATCTCCAAGTTTGAGAATGTCGTGGATGGTTTTCATGGA
>CAZFSC010000027.1:20375-28858 GCA_964521585.1 uncultured Limnohabitans sp. | reverse complement strand
ATCTTATTTTTATTTTTCCATGTATTAGACAATATAGACAGGCTGCACAATGGCTTTAATTTGATACATACATTAGGAATAATTATAATTAAATAAATAATAAATAAATGATGTCATAATAAAATAGGATTTCAATTAGTTTATACTTAAATTTGATTCTAAAGCATACTATTGTTTAGCTGACTTTAATTAAAGGTCAAAAGAAGTAAGAAACTTCTCTAAACAAGGAAAAATCACCCCTATTTTTTCCATTAATAATACCCAAACACTTTTTTAAAGTTTCACATATATTTTTTATGTTGTATTTATACAATTTACATTTATTGAAATTTGAAAATACACATAAAGTTTATGGTTAGTCTTCGGTGCAAAATGATTGTTCAACAGCAACTGGACAGGATTGGCATCCTATATCTATCCGTAGATCTGGGTATGGTTGAGACCAAAAACCCCCTAACAGACTGTCAGCTAGATGAATTGAGACAAAGTCTTCAACAAGTCGGTTTAGAAATACTTGAAAATAAAAAATGCATTTTGATCGATAAAATCAAGAATGTAATCACAGAAATGATCCACTATAATGAAGGAGTTTCTAAAATAAATCATTCGCATTTTATAAGTAAAAAACTGGGTTATGACTACACTTATTTGTCTAATATTTTTTCTGAGATAGAAGGCAGTACTATACAGCAATTTATTCTAATCCATAAGATTAAAAAAGTTAAAGAACTACTTCTTTATAACGAATTATCCCTAAAGGAAATTTCTCATAGAATGAACTACAGTAGTGCTTCCCATCTTTCTAACCAGTTTAAAAAGATAACAGGGCTTACTCCATCATTATTTTATAAAAAGAAAAGAAATAATAATGTGAAAGATTAATTACCTGATGAAGTTTTTATCAGATCCAAATTACTAAAAGACTCCTTTAAAGCGGACAGACCTATACAGGAGACCGAAAAAACCCAGATTTTAACCTAAGATTCCCTCTTGGAATTCAGTAGCCTAGGCAGCTATCAAAAATTTTAAACATATTTTTTAAGTGATCCAGTCCTTTTTTTGGACTTCCCATAGCTCTGCCATGTACTATGCCATTCACTGAAGGCAAAGAGCCAAATACCATATTTCTTCATTCTCTAGATTCTAAATTTTACCGCTATTCATGCTTAGCTTAGTCTCAGATTTGGGCCAGTGTGCTGCATCTTATAAAAAACAGGAAAGAGATATTAAATTTAACTCAAAAAAAACAGCTCTGAATATTCAGAACTGTTTTTACAATAAAGTATCCAGTTGACCAATTAGGGTCAACGTTTCTTATTTAGACGGAGTGATATCGATGATTACGGTACGGTTATAAGCACGCTCCTCAGGAAACTTGTTTCGGAACGGAGATACTTTTTCATCCTCCCCATAGCCATTTACCACAAATTTCACATCATTTTTTCCAGCCTTCTGCAAGCTTCTTTCAAGGATACCTTTGACATCATTTGCCCGAGCAAGGGATAAACCCAGGTTATATGCTTCTTCTCCAATAGTATCCGTATGACCTTGAATATTCACTGTACTTCCATTTGGAATTTTCGCAGCAACTACATCGGTCAGATATTTCTCATATGTCGCAATTGCCTTGGCATCATTGAATTCATAGATGATGCTGTATCGATTTCCTTCTGTACTGGTAGGCGGGGTCCAAAGCACCATCTTTACAGGAGTCTCTTTTCTGATGGTTTGGCCATCTTTAGTCTGCCCCACCATGGTTACGGTGTAGTCGCCTTCAGGTTTCTTGCCTAAAATCGATCCGCCAGGAACACTAACCTTATCTTCAGTATAAGGTCCGAAATTCTGAACTTTTCCCTGTGAATCTTTAACTTCTAATATCCAAGAAGTGAAAGACTCTTCCGCTCCCTTTACATTGAAGGTCACATAACTTTCTTCCGGTGCCACCATTGAAACCGGCCTCAATGGTACATCCAAGCCACCTTTAAACTCCATTAGCAATTCTGGAGAGCTACTTTCAATGGAAACACGTCGGTCCCCTTCAAGAAGTAAATCAAGCTCACGTGTTGCTCCTGCCTTTTTTGATGGGATTCTCGGTTGAGTCAAACCTTCGGTAGTAATCCTTGATGAATTGATTCCCCAAGTATTTACCAAATAATTCTTTACTGATTCGGACATACGTTTTCCTTCTTGGGAACCCTTTTCAGAGGAGCCAACCAATTTGATATTTGTTGTAGGATATTTTACCATCCGATCGCCAAGGACATTTAACACATTATAATACACCATCATCTGTCGATTTGCCCGACCTGAAAGCTCTTTTGGTGCAAAGACATCTAATTGATCTGCTTTGAAATCTTTAACCTGATTTTTTTCAAGTGTCACATAGCGATTGGGAATAGCAGGCGACCCTGCGTCAAAGTAAACATAGTTGCGAATAGGGAACGTCTCTATGATACTAGTTGCTCCAGACTTATTTTCAGGCGAGTTAACAGCAAAACTAACCATTGGCTCTATCCTTTGTACTGAAGCGGGAGCTTGAACTACCACTGGGATTTTGCGGCCTTTCCCAAATTTCAAAGCTGCCCCTACTCGAAGTGTAGTCAAAGTCCATGTTTCCGATGAACGAGGATTTTGTCCAAAATAGGGCTGAATAGCTACGAAAGGGGATAGTACAGTTTGAACTTTGCTGTTTTGAGAAGAAAGCTGAATATCATGCCCTGCTCCTATTTGCATCGAAACCAGGCTTTGACGGGTATTGCTGAATTCACCATTTACTTCAGGAGTGGGAGCCTGATCCGGGAAATCCGGGTTGATGCCCAACTGGTAAGTAAAAGCATTCGTTCTGTTAAAAGCAAAGCGTGGACCTGCGTACAGATAGAAGTTATTTTTGAATGGAGCAAAACGAAGGCTCGGCTCTACAGTGAGGTAACTTAAATCCGTAGATAAATCTGCCGGACAATTACAAGGTGTGGTGATCTGATCAAATGTGCTTTTTCTGCTGTCATATCCTGCCTGAAGCATCATTCCAAACCTTGATTCGGGACGGTGATATTCTATCACAGGACCGAGAAATAAGCCGACGCCATTTCCGTGGTTGAACCCCGCAGGGACCATTAAATTTGAGTTTAACCGTTGTGTAAGACCTTGATTGAAATTAAAATTCGCTCCAGCCGCAACACCAAACTTCCAAGCTGGTCTTGTATACTGATCTTGTTGTGCTTGAACTTTGAATTGAGTTCCTGCCCCAAATATCAATGCACCGACAATCAGCGCTTTGACCTTAGGGATATTAGGGGACCACGCATTGCGCGATCCCTTAGTATTATATGTATTTGATTTCATTAGATTGAATTAAGGTTTTTGGATGATGTTAGTATTCGTCATCACTACTGCTCCGTTGATGACCAACATTCTTCCTACGATTTGAGCATTGGAATTCATAGTGATAGAAGTTAAGGCCAATACATTCCCTTTGAACTTGGTGTTATCTCCAATCGTGGCAGAACTTCCTACTTGCCAGAAAATATTCTCGGCTTTAGCTCCTCCACTTAATATGATACTTCCACCGGCTCCACCAACAGTGGTGAATCCTGAAGAAATCTGGAAAATCCAAACCGCGTTAGGATCGCCCTTCGCATCCAAAGTCAGATCACCTGCTTGGATCAATAGGGTAGAGTTGCTTTTGTAAATGCCCGGTGCGAGTGTTTTACCACCTTGATCACCTGCCACAGTAGCTGGTGCAGGGGAAGTTGCTCCTTCAGCAAACAAATAAGCTTCGGTTAGATCTTTCTTAGCTTGTACCAGCATCGCAGCCACTCCTGCGGGAGATGCATCATCGGCGGCAAAGATTGCTCCGTTTATGACAATTGCAGGAGGGAAACCTGTGACAGATGAACGTGCTCCTGGAGTGATTCCCACATCTAAGTTTCGGATTTCACTGAATCCTGCATTATTACTGATGCCAGTGGCAGCAAAAATCCCAAACCTTCCCGCAGTCTTAAGATCGACGAAATAAGCCGACTGTTGAGCTACGGTTTTGAAAGTCCAGACATAATTTTCAGCCAAACCATTTCCTGCCAAATTCTCTGCCCCAGTAGTAATCGTGGCGGTGTAGGTTAGGTTAGAAGAAAGAGGATTGTTTGGAGTAAAAGATGCGGTAGTTCCACTATAAGTCACAGACCCATTGATGGTATTAGTTCCTTGTTTCAGGGTAAATGTGGTTCCTGAAATAGTCGCAGGATTCATCAGCTCACTGAAAGTTGCTTTGACAGTCTTATTCAATGCTACATTGTTCGCATTATTTACTGGATCTGTAGAAGTTACCGTCGGACGACCCGCTGCAGGCGCAGCAGTAAACTTCCATACATAGTTACTTTCCAGCGCCACACCCAACGTATTCTTAGCACCAGTGGTAATCAAGGCGGTGTAGACTAAACCTGGAGAAAACGGACTGTTCGGTTGAAAAGAAAGAGTTTTTCCGGAGTAGCTTACCGTACCATTTATAGTCGTATTACCCTGCTTAAGGGAAAAGGTGGATGCTGAGATCGTAGAAGGATCCATATCCTGACTGAAAACAGCTTTGACTACTTTGTCGTAAGCCACATTCATCGAATTGTTTGCAGGATCTGTAGAAGTTACCGCTGGAGCAACAGCTACTTCAGACGCAGCGGTTGTGAAGCTCCAGACAAAATTGGTTCCCAAGGCAGTGCCTGAAGTATTCCTAGCTCCTGTAGTAATGGTCCCTGTGTAAACAAGGTTTGGAGAAAGGGGATTGTTTGGTTTGAAAGAAAGCGTTTTTCCGCTGAAGCTAAGCGTTCCATTTACAACCGTACTTCCCTGCTTGAGGAAGAAAGTTGTTGCCGAAATCGTTGCGGGATTCATTTCCTGACTAAAAACCACTTTGACTTCTTTGTCAAATGCTACATTTATGGCATTGCTCATTGGATCTGTAGAAGTAACAGTTGGAGCAACTGCGACTTCAGTTGCAGCGGTAGTGAAGCTCCAGACAAAATTACTTCCTATTGAAATGCCTAACCCATTTTTAGCACCTGTAGTAATGGTGCCTGTGTAGACAAGACCTGGCGAAAGCGCATTGGTAGGAGTAAATGTGGCAGTTGTACCATTTAAAACCACAGTTCCAGCCACTGAAGTATTCCCTTGTTTCAGGGTGAATGTTGATCCTGATATTGTAGTCGGATCCATATTCTGGCTGAAAAGCACATTGATCTCCTTATTGACTGAAACATTAGAAACTTTATCCGCAGGATCTGTTGAGATTATGGTAGGCGCCGCACCTGTATTAAAGGTCCAGGTGTATGCATTCGCCAGAGGAATTCCATTCGTATTTTTTGCTTGAACACTGATTGTACCTGTGTAGGTAGTGGCAGGTAACAGATCTACCGAAGGGTTGAAAGTAGCTACACCATTTTGATAGCTGACCACCCCTGCTATTGCTGTGGTGTCATTTTTTAGAGTAAAAGAGGATGCAGTGATACTTGTTGGATCCATTTCAGTACTGAAATTTGCAGTAATGGAGGCGTTCAATGCAATTCCAGTCGCTTGATTGCCAGGATTTGTTGAAGTCACTGTAGGTGTTACACCTGTTGTAAAAGTCCAGATATAAGGTGTTTGCATCGCATTCCCGGTTAGATCTTTTACTATTGGCTCTACTTTACCGGTATAGGTGGTATTAGGAGCAAGAGGAGAATCCGGGAGAAAACTCATAGTATTGTTTTCATCATTATAGGACAAGATTCCGGAAACGCTACTATCTACTCCGCCTGACGAATTAATTACTCTCAGGCTGAAAGCCCCATCTGTAATGGTAGCAGGATTCATGACATCATTAAAGGTTACTTCAATGACCTTATTCAGCTGTACTCCGGTAGCTTCATCATCGGGATTCGTAGCCTCTACTTCAGGACAAATTCCCAGGATTTCATCGAATGTATCTTGGCAACTTGCGAAGATTGTCGTTATTGATAAGGCAACCAAAATGGTTTGCCAAAATCGTTTTTTAGTGCTTTGTGTTTTCATAGAACTCTTATTATTATTTTAAATTATTATGCTGGGATAATCATTTTTTATCTGTCAAGACAATTCAAAAATGAAAGGGATAAAACAGATTTGAACTGTTTGAATACCTATAAATGCGTATGGCAATATGAAATCTGCATCTTGTAAAAAAATACGTTTCAGACTTCTGATGGGGATTTTTTCGGGTTTAACTTATATAAAGGTGAGGCAACTTTTTACCGAAAAAGTTATATTAAAAACAAAAAGACTTATATAATTCACTGATTTTTCAGACTTAAAAAAATGTGTTTTTGCATGCAGTTTCTGTGAAAGGAAAGCATTCCCTCAGCTTAAAAAAAATAAAATTGATCCTTTGCCATCAAGTCAAACTGACCGCTGACTGTCACTGTAAATTGATCTTCGGAATCAGGTATTTTAAGACTCAGTCGTTTAAAAAAGTTTGAATAGCCGAGATCACCATTTTGGGAGAGGTGAGATGAGGATAGTTGCCAGAAACATCCAATTGGACGAAACTGGTATCATTGCGGATTATCATAAAAAAAAGAATATTGATTTTTTGAATCTCAAAGTCGATTCTTATTGAAATAAGATTTCAAAATTTGATCTATTCTTGGAATTTGAATTTTAAAGACCGAATTAATCAGGAATTGAAAATTGGAGGTAGGAAGGATTTCTGGTCCAGATTTTCTATTATTGATCATAATTATTAAATGAATTTACCTAATTAGACAATTTTAAACAGTTTCACCCCACTTGGTTTATGAGTTACTTGAAGTTTACATTCCCAAATCGTTTTCATGACTTTGGTCTCTTGGTCTTGCGCATATCTTTCGGGTTTTTCATGATCTATGGACATGGTTTTGGCAAGCTGTCAAGACTCTTTGGTGGGGAAGAGATAAAATTCGGAGATCCGTTTGGATTGGGTCCTGTGGCTTCATTGGCTTTGGCAGGATTCGCCGAATTCTTTTGCGCTCTGCTTGTGATGACAGGACTCTACACCCGGCTGGCAACTATCCCATTAATGATTACGATGCTCACTGCCTTCTTCTTCTCCCATTTTGATGATCCTTTTGGACAGCAGGAAAAATCTATCCTTTACTTCTTTGCCTTTCTTGTTATTTTCTTAACTGGCCCCGGTAAATATTCTCTGGACGCCAAGATTAAAAATCTATAAGCTAAGGCTCGAGTTCCATAGTGAATTCCTCAAAAATCCACCCGTTTTTTTAGCGTATTTGAAATATTCCAGCGCTTTTAAGTGGTAAAATTTCTGTATCTCTATTTCTTTAAATCCCTTATCCAACGATTCGAATTACTGGTACATTTGGCCCGGATTTATAATCCTAATCCCCATCTATGGAGCAACTTTCCAATCATCCCGGAATTCTAATAGGCTTTGCCCTACTTGTCTTATTCATGCTGTTGTTAGACCTCGGGGTCTTCAACAAAAAAAGTCATGTCATTACAAATAAAGAGGCCGCAATTTGGTCGATTTTCTGGATTGGCCTTTCGATGGTGTTCAGTGTTTTTATATACATTCTCACAAATGAGGAAGTAGGAATAGAAAAGTTTTCGCAATATCAAGCAGCTTATTGGATCGAAAAGGCTCTTTCTGTGGACAACCTCTTTGTCTTTATTTTGATCTTTGGGTATTTCAATGTGCCCAGAGCTTATCATCACAAAGTTCTTTTTTGGGGAATTATCGGAGCTTTGGTGATGCGGGCAATCTTTATTTTTGCCGGGGTAGGAATGATCAAACTCACCTTTTTGCCTACTGTGGAGATTTTCGGAAGACTTCTCTCCATCAATTTGCTCCTTACTGTATTTGGATTCTTCTTGATCTATGCAGGATTCAAATCCTGGTTTGCCAGTGGGGACGGCGATGAAAAAAAAGACTTTAAGAAAAGCCCTGGAGCCCAATTGGTGCAGCATTTTTTCAAAACCACTCCTGAATTTGACGGCGATAAATTCTTCACCCGAAAGAATGGTGTCCTGGTAGCCACGCCGCTTTTTGTGGTTTTAGGTGTGATTGAATTTACAGATGTGGTTTTTGCCGTGGATTCCATTCCAGCCATATTTGCCATTGCACCTAATGATCCGTTTATTCTTTACACCTCCAATATCTTCGCGATTTTGGGTCTTCGCTCTCTTTATTTCCTTCTGGCCAATTTCATGCACAAATTCAGTAGATTGAAATATGGATTGGCAATTATCCTGACTTTCATCGGCATCAAAATGGTCAGTTCTCCATTTTATCACATCGATTCGACTTTATCACTTTCAATCGTCGGAGGTATTTTGATCCTTTCAGTGATCGCCTCGCTTGTCTTTCCGATCGAAAAGATTTTTCAGGAAGAGCCCGAAGAAAATACCATCTCCTAATATTTTCAGCTGATTACCCAGGATTAAATAAGCATAAAAAAACCCGGATTGAACTTTCGATTCATTCG
>CAZFSC010000027.1:5179-20275 GCA_964521585.1 uncultured Limnohabitans sp. | reverse complement strand
ATCTGTTTTTCCAGTTCCAAAGGAATAGGAATCAATTCACTTTCCGGAAGCACCACTTCTTCTACCAGTCTAAATTCTCCCTCCCATTTGGCGACTACGCAGGTTGCCAGACAATTCCCGATCACGTTTACGGAAGTTCTTGCCATATCCATCAATTCATCAATAGCCAAAATCAGGAAAATCGGTGCCATGGGCAGATTGAAACTGGCTGCAGTCCCCATCAGAATAATAAGGGAGGCTCTGGGAATTCCTGCCACACCTTTGCTGGTCAGCATCAAGGTCAGCACCATCAGAATCTGCTGCTCCAAACTCATCTCCACTCCTGCAGCCTGCGCCACAAAAATAGAGGCCAATGCCAAGTAAAGTGTAGTACCGTCCAAGTTGAAACTATAGCCCGTCGGCATGACAAAAGCCACGATTTTACGGGGCACGCCAAATTTCTCCATGGCTTCCATTGCTTTCGGTAGAGCAGCCTCCGAGCTGGTAGTGGCAAAAGCAATAGAAACAGGTTCTGCGATCGCTTTGATGAAGTCAAGGACGGGAATCCGCAGAAACAAGGCAATCGGAAGCAATACCAAAAGCAGAAATGCAATTAGCGCCACATACAAAGTTGCAAGGAGGTGAAACAGATTGACCAAGATGCCAAGCCCCATTTCCCCTACTGTGAAAGCAATCGCTGCTCCCACTCCAAATGGAGCAAAATACATGATAATACGCGTGAAATTGAACATTACCTCAGAAAGGCTTTCGGTAAAGGAGAGCATCAATTTTCTTTTTGGACCTTCAGCTACCATGGCCAGACCGACTCCAAATAGAATGCTGAAAATGACAATTTGGAGGATTTCCCCTTCAAATATGGATTTGGCTATATTCTCAGGAAACACATGCAGAACCACTTCTTCCCAGCCTCTTGCCGTACCTTGAAGAGGAACCTCCCCTGCCGGCAATTCAATTCCAATTCCTGCTTTGGAAATATTAATGGCTATCAAGCCAACCACCAACGCCAAGGTTGTGACCACTTCAAAATAAAGCAGGGATTTCCAACCCATTCTGCCGACTTGCTTGAGGTTGCTATGTCCAGCAATTCCTACCACCAAGGTTCCGAAAAGCAATGGGGCTATCACCGTCTTGATCATCTTCAAAAACACCTGACTGATTACTTTCAGATTCATAGCGATCTCCGGGAAGTCTGTTCCGATAGCAGTACCGATCAGCATACTGGCAAAAATCCAGGATGTCAGGGACTTCCTTCGGACGCAATAGATTACCAGACCGATCAGGCCAGACCAGCGGCTCCAAAATAAAAGCTGGTCAAATTGGAGCTCATCCCAGACTAATTTAATAACTAGAAATACAGCAGCTTGGGTAACCAATAGCAAAGCCGCGAGATTCCAGATTTGGGGTTTGATGGATTTCATAAGTGATGAATAGAATTAGGAAAAGGCAGTAGTGCAAGCTGGGCAAAGACTTTAACTAAGAAAGTCTAGGCAACATGCCTGAATTGAATATGAATTAGTAGTGAACCGCATAGTCGTGAAGTAAATCAGGGGCTCATGCTGTTTTTAGGTAAGAAAGAAACCGGATGCGTCAAATTGGCAACCAATCCCATGATGACAGAGGAAGAAAAGCCTCTGGAGAAGTAGCGTTAGCTGAAAAGATAATGGCGATACGCGATCGAGTAAACCGGCAGCCCTGGAAGAATTGACTTGGAAAATTTCAAATATGACAAGCCTGCCGTTTCTGCTCTGAAAGCATAAGAGATCAGGTTTTTGCCTAAAAGAAAATTCTTTGTGTTAAAAAGATTATTTCGTTCGAAAGATTTGGCTGAGGAAGTCTCAGCCAGGCCTACGGCTTTGGAATAATCGTAATTGATGAAATAAGAAACATCATCGAAATCTGACTCTGAGAATTGGATTGGACTGGTGGTTTCCGCTTTAAAAAAGTGTGATCCTTGGGTAAAAACCATACCCAAAAGGAAAAAAAAGAAGGACCAACAAAGCAGTTTACAAATCCTCATATAGCGCTATATCGGGACAAACTTAGCTGAAATTCAGCAATTCCAAATCTGTTGGAAAATTAATTTTTTTAAGGCTGAAAAAGCTATTTATGTACAGCTATCCTCGGATCAGATGCTGCCTTCCTTCCCTCTTTTTCTGACCTGTTTTTAAAAATTAAACTCCCTGAAATATTCAACTTTTGATCAAAACCCAACATAATGAAAAAGCCATTTTTTAAGAAGAATTTAGACATTCCTATAGATTTTCATTCAAAACCCAAATAAAATTGAAAAAAAAGGTCTTCATTAGCCGGGATTTTATCATATTAAAGCGGAATAAACTATCAATAAATGTCAGAGGTAATAAAAAAAGGAAAAGAACTGATTCGAATCTGCCCCACAAATCCCATGAAAATCGAATATTCATCTGATGCCGGAGAAACCTGGAATCTCAGATATATGGGAAATCCAGCAAATCCAGGCAATTTTGTCGAGTTGGAGGATGCAGGAAAGGAGATTCTCGGTGTAAGTCAGAAAGGCACATTTTATTCAAAAAATAAAGGCAAGTCCTGGATGAAGAAAAGTTGATCCCTGGAAACGCCAAAATTAGACCGGAAGATAAACCCGGTTTTTTTTTGGTAACTCTCCTGCCTCAGATTCCCTTCACTTTTGCTTCGGTCTGATTCAATCCAAACCTTAAACTTTTATTCAGAAGCGAATTAATTTTTCTGAGATACGCCCAGTCTTTTTTCTAAAGTGCATCATGTTTCTATTTCTCAGATCAAATTTTTACCGTTTGAAAGAACCGCATCCCAAAGTCATCCTCTTTTTAGTCTTTCATCAGATTGTGCTTTATAAATTCAAATCGCTAAGCCATCTTGTCATCAATAAGAACCCCAACCTTTTTTAATCCGCCGGCATCATTAACTCATGTATTTACTTTTACTTCTATTTTGGCTTTCCGCTCCCAATGAGCAATCGTCCAAATCGATCCCCGACAGTCTAAAAGCTCAATTAAAAGTCTCAAAAACTGATTCCCTTAGAGCGGCCACGATGCTGGACCTGGCTAAATATTACTATCCATTTGACCAGGATTCTGCACTTTATTTCACTGACCAGGTACTGGAAATCACCACTGGAAATTCTTTGCTCAGACTTCGCGCCAATGCCCATAATATCGCCGGAGTAGCACTTCTGATCAAGTCAGATTTTGAAAAATCACTTCAGAACCATCTGAAAGCACTCAAAATCCGGGAAGCCCTCCCCGACTCGATCGGAATCATGGAGTCCAATCTTAACATAGGTAACATCTATTATAGGACCGCAGCTGGGGCCAAAGCTGCAGGGAATTACAAGACCGCTCTGGAGATAGCCAAAAAAATCAACCACGAGCGGGGAATGAGCTTACTTTTCAATAATATAGGCAGTTTCTATTTCGATCGCTGGAAAGAGGGGGGTGCCGATGAGGATTTTGATCAGGCAAGAGAATACCTGGAAAATTCCAGGGAGATAAAGGAAAAGCTAAAGGACTCTGCCAACCTGATCCACACGCTTAATCTTCTCGGAGAAATCTATCTGGAGAGCGGACGGACCCAGATAGGGGAAGATGTTTTGCGACAGGCACTTGCCATCAGCAGCAAACAGAATAATCTCGAGGCAAGAATGTCAATCTTGATGAAATTCGCCACGCTATATCAGACCCGAAATATGCGAAGTGAGGCAATGCGGTATGCCAAAGAAGCCTATCAAATTGCACTTTCCATTTCATCGCCTTATCACATTCGGCTGATCTCTAAAAAGATTAGCGATATAGCAGCGGAGAGAAATGATTATAGCCAAGCTTATGAGTTTTTACAAGTTTATGCTGATAATTCAGATTCTATCTACAACGAGTCCCGGGAAAAGATCCGAAATGAACTTTTCATTCAGTATGAAACAGAGAAAAAAGAACTGGAAAATCAGAAACTCCTTCAGGAGCAAAGGCTTACCGAGTTCGCTTTGGATCGAAAGAATGAGTTTCTCATTTTCCTGATTTGTCTGGCTGCCGTACTTTTGGTTTTTATCTATGCCCTCCGAAGATCGAATTTAAAATTGAAGTCCGCCAACGAAAAACTCACCTTGGCTCACGCACAGCTTCAGGAACAAAAAGATAAAATCGAATGGCAAACCCAAAGCCTCCAGGAGAAAAATGAAGAACTGAACAAAGCCAATAAGTTTCGCGACAAACTCTTTTCCATTATTTCGCATGACCTTCGATCGCCGTTTCATTCCCTGCAAAACTCCATTTCCCTCTGGTCAGAAGGAGATCTGGAGAAGGAAGAAATGGATTATATCCTGAAATTGGTCAGTAAGGACACGGAAAATGCGTATTCCATGCTCAATAACCTATTAGGCTGGGCCAGGATACAGATCGGGTCTAATCAGCTGATCGAATCAAGTTTTAATCTCCATAAATTGGTAGATGAAACGATTCGTCTTTTTGAATTTCAGATCAGGGAAAAAAGCTTGTTGGTAGAAAACAATGTTAATCTTAATACCAACTGGACAACAGACAAGGAACGGCTCAACTTTGTGATCCGAAACATTCTCAAAAATGCCATCAAGTTTACTCCTAAAGGCGGACAAATCAGTTTTACATTCAATGATGGCTGTCTGATCATCCGGGATACCGGTATTGGGATGTCTGAAAAGCAAGTGGAAAATCTCTACGGCCCAGGTCAATATACCACTCCTGGTACGGACGGAGAAAGCGGTACCGGTATCGGTTTTATGCTTGCAAGGGATTTTGCCTTGAGCATTGGAGCTCAGATCGAAGTGAAAAGCGAGATCGACAATGGAACAGCATTTGCCATTTGTTTTGAAAAGGATGATCTGCAAGACTGATGAGATCGGATTCAACTTTTTCTTTAAAAAGTCACTTCATCCTCCTGCCTAATTTCCAATCAAGTATCGAAGAATCAGAATGGAAAATCTTGTCCTTTTCACTGGAAGTACCTGAATGTAGATTTTTTTTTAAATAGGTAGATGATCCAAAGCTTGGCAAATTCTTAGATTTCCGCGTCTGATTCTCTTTTCCCAAAAGATTCTTTGAGAATACGATCGATTAGTCCTACTTTAAGTAGCTAAAAACATCATTTTCTATATGAAACTCCGTTTTCTTCTGCTTTTGATCATTTTCCCGGCAGTCCTCACCTCTTGTCTGCTTGCGCAAAGCAACACAGCCTATAAAGAACCCAAATTCGATTTTGATTGGAGCAAACCTTCCGCTCAACCAGATCGGATTATTCTGAACGTGGGATCCGATCCAGCCAGGCAAGTTGGGATCACTTGGCGCACCTCCTTGGATGTCAAGGTTGGTTTTGTCGAAATTGCGGTAGCCAGTGGGGATCCAAAATTTTGGCAGACTAAAAAGATAATCCCAGCAAAAACGGAATTTGTCGATGCCTCTAAAATCAAAACAGCAGAAGTAAAGGCTAATTACCACTCACTGGAACTAAAAGATTTAATGCCAGCTACTGTCTATGGCTATAGGGTAGGCGACGGGACGATCTGGAGCGAATGGTTTCAGTTTGAGACAGCCTCGGCTGATCCGGAGGAGAAATTTTCATTCTTATATGTGGGCGATGCCCAGAATTACATTCTCGAACTTTGGGCCAGAGTAATACGAGAAGGTTTCAAAACTGCCCCCGATGCGAAATTCTTCATCCATGCCGGTGATCTGGTCAACATCGCTCACCGGGAACAGGAATGGCACGAATGGTTTACCGCGGGCGGATTTATCCATAGCATGATTCCATCCATGCCCACACCGGGTAATCACGAATATTACCCTATCTCTAGGGAAGATGAAACCAAGAAGATCAGAAGCCTTTCTGTACAGTGGAGACCTCAGTTTACCCTTCCGATGAATGGCCCTGAAGGATTAGAGGAGACCGTGTATTACATCGACTATCAGGATGCACGCATCATATCACTCAATAGTAACCGTGACTTGGATATTCAGGCAAAATGGCTCGAGGATTTATTGGAGAAGACAACTCAAAAATGGATCATCATTACCTACCATCATCCGATGTTTTCAGCATCTTCAGGCAGGGATAACTCACAGCTTAGAGAAGTCTGGAAACCCATTTTCGATAAGTACAAGGTAGATCTGGCACTACAGGGCCATGACCACAGCTACGCCAGAGGCAGAGTCTCTGCGGGTGAGAACGTCCTAGAGGGAGTAAATCTCAGAGATCAAACCGGGACAGTCTATGTCGTGTCGGTCAGCGGTGGAAAAATGTATGAAGTCGGAGGGGATTGGACCGAATTGGGTGCAGAAAAGGACAGAAGCGGGGAAAATACTCAGCTTTTTCAGGTAATCACGATCGAGGGCGACCATTTGCTTTTCGAGTCCTTCACTGCAGTGGGCGAGCTCTATGATTCATTTGAGCTGATCAAAACACCTGATGGCCCAAATCTATTCATCGAGCTTCGGGCAAAGGCAATTCCGGAACGGATCTCCAATTAAGAAAAAGCCCAAGAATCAATTGATCCTTGGGCTTTAATTTTGATTTCTGTTTTTTCCCAATCCTGATTTTTCAAGTCCAGAAATTCTTTTCTAATCATCCAGCGAATTTATCCATCTGGCGATCTTCAAAGCATCCTCTCGCTTCACCTGAGGCATTGCTGCCATTGGCGTAGCGTAATCCGGCCAGTTCTGAGGTTCAGGTTTATAGATCAGCTCCACAATCCGCTCATCAGAATACTTTCTCTTTGCCACATCGATGTAAGCAGGACCTACTTGCCTTTTGGTAGCATTGTGACAAGCAGAGCAGGTATTTTTGGTAAGCAAGGCCTTGATTTCAGATTCTGTTGGAATTGCTTTCGAAGCGGGTTTTGCAGCAGAAGCCGCTTTGACAGGCTCAGCCTTTTTTGGTTGCTCAGCAGGTTTTTCTGCCACAAGAACCTTCGGCTTGATAATCATTTTGGTTCCTGAAGGAATCTCGTTCAGTGTGTAATAGGCATCCGTGTGAATCAATTCATGTGAATTGGATTGCTCTCGAAGCCCCGGCAGACTGATTCTATGGATATGATATTGCTGTGGGTTTGCGATTGCAACACGAACTTTCATGCCGTCTTCAGCAACTTCCACACCTAGGATTTCATGATCCATCGCCTTCACAGGAGGGCTACCATAAACCGGAAAATATTTGTAGATAAAACTATTGATCGAGTAAGAGGCCAGGTTCTCCGCAGATTTTTTGTCCACCGGCTTGGTGAATTCGATCTCAAAACCATCTGGCATGGCTTTGACGGTTCTCATTTCAAAAGGTGTTTCTCTATTCCAAACCAAGCGTTGTAATCCTTCGTTGGCTTCTCCCGCGGATCCCCAGCCACGATTAGTTTCTCCTACAAACAAGGAACCGTCGGGAGCAAAAACCAGCCGCAAAACCCCGGACTGAAATCCACTTCTGAAATCAATCGAGGCTCCTTGATAAACTCCGTTGACTTTTTCCAGCATGACCCGCATGATTTTGCTTTGTCCCTGATCTCCAACCAAAATCTGACCGCCAAATGGACCCAGAAAATTGTCAGGAATCATAATCGGCTCTGAATTGGATATTCCATGAATCCCATGCGGAAGCCAGACCGCCGGCAATTTGATAGCCGGAAGCTCTTTCTTGGCTTCATAAAGCGTGATAAACTCTGAATCTACCTTGTTTTCAGGTTTGATATATCGGCCCTCCGCATCTTTGACTTTTTGAGGATCTACAACTGCAGAATGCTCCGCTGTAGTCATTTTGATCGGAGATTCCGGTAGATCCGACCAAGCCAGGCCTGCTGGATGGCCTGAGAAATCTCCTTTCTCCAAATGCCAAAGTCCTCCCGAACCCATGTAATCACCTTGATTTTCGGTATAGAAAATCTCGCCATCCAAAATTCCAATTCCTGCAGGTGATCTCATTCCTGTAGCATAAGGCTCAATGGTTCCATCACGGTGGATTTTCATCGTCCAGCCTCTAAAGGGTACCCGGCTCTCTCCTCTCCACCATTCCTGATTTCCGAAAGCCACATTGCCAGTTACCACAAAACTTCCATCAGCAGCCACTTTAGGACCAAAACTATACTCATGATAATGTGAGGAAAGTGGCCAGGAAGCTACAGTTTCGTACTTATCTGCCTTACCGTCTCCATTGGTATCAGTCATCTTGGTTAATTCACCACGCTGAACGGCATAAAATGAACCATCCTCCCAGATCAAGCCCAAAGCTTCATGCAGTCCAGATGCAAATTTCCGGAAATAGGGTCTGGTCGAGGTGGGATTTTCTACCACAAAGACATCGCCTCTTCGGGTAGATACGCCCAGATTACCGGTTGGAGTCATTGCGAGCCCACCTACTTCCAGCAGTAATCCCTCTGGTGTCGGCACTCTTAAAATCCGATAATAATCCTCCTCTTTGGGAGATTCCTGCGCGGAGGCTGCCATCCCAAAACTTAAGAAACTCAGTCCAAGTAGGATTGATTTGATTTTGAATTTATAACTGTTCATTGTCTTGTCTCTGATTTAAAATATTAAAGAATAACTCAGATTTCCATTGAAAGGAAGAAATATACCGGTAGCGTCTCCTACAGGCATTTGAGTTGGAATCACGTTCTTATCAGCCACCTGTAAGTAAATCCCCAGGTCTTCGATTAAGTACAGGGTATCTGAGATTTTCTTCAATTTACCACCGTTGGCTACCTGAACACTATTTCCCACCGGCAGGCCAGTAAGCTGAATGTTTCGCTGAAGAGAAGTACCATCACTACTTAGTTTTAAATGATCGGTAAAAGAATTACCGTTTTCTGTCTTGCCTGTAAATACAATATCTCCATCCCCCTTGATCTCATAACCGGTAGATTTCAATTGGAGTCCTTCCGCATTTCTAAAGAGTTGACTCCCCATACTCAAATCAGTCACGACTCCTACCGGAATGGAAATTCCATTGCCGCGATCATTCCACATCGGCGTAGCATCCAGAAATTGCCCTCTCCAAACCCGAATAAGCTGCTGAGAGCTCAAATCGTAGGTAAAATGTATATCTGCTTTCGAGGAAACCGAAACTGCATGAGAAAGATTTTGTCCATTCGGTAATCGAACAAAGCTTCTTAAAACCGGAGTCTGATCGGTATCCACGTAGATGGGATCTGCCGCAAAACCGGGCGCAATCGCCGGTGAACTCAACGCAACGGGCCACATGGCTTCATTTTCGATGGTCCACAAGAATCCTGATGCACTCCAGTCTCTCGGCTTGGAAACCCAGATGGTATAGGGGGTTTCTCCTGCTTCCAATGATTTCTGAACCTTACTGGTATATTGATTCAGGCGAATGGGATCTGTGCTTTGGCCAATCTGAATGGCTCCAAGTCCTTCTGGTACGAGGACACTCAGCGTATAATTTCCAGCTTTTTTGATATTCAATTTTCCTTCAAACTTAGTCAGTGCAGGTCCTGCAACACCGGATTGAAAATCATTGAAATTTGAAATCTGACCTGAATTGGCTGGTTCTAAGGCAGAAAGCTCAGGCATTTCCATATGAGATCCGGAGTAGACCGTATAGGCTATGGAGGTTACCTCTGGTTTAGGGAAATTCATTTTAGTCACCTCAAGGGATTTGATCGCAATAGGTCCATGATCTCCCTGAATACGAATCGGACCTTCCGCCACCTCTTCAGACTTCAAAGCTCCCCGGGTAGGGCCAAGCAATTCTACATCTTCGTGAATTGTCACTCCATTGAGTCTGATGTACCGAAATCTGGCATTATCAGTCTTTTTACCAGATTGATCAAAACGTGGAGCTTGAAATGAAATTTCCAAGATTTGCCAAAGACCAGGTGCTTTGCTGGCATTGAATCTTGGAGGGTAACCCTGATAACCCTTTTGACCATCAGGCTTGGATTCGTCCCAACGTTCGTAAATCCCTCCGTTGCCCCCGGCTCTTGGAGTATTTTCTTTCCAGGAGTCAAAAAGTTGAACTTCGTATTGTCCCTGCAAATAGATTCCTGAATTAGAACCTTCGCCCATTAGATAGACCAGTTTAAGATCTACATCTCCATAGGTTTCATTGGTGATGATGTCGGTTCCCGGATTTTTTTTAGAGGGACTATTTAAAAGAATCTGACCTTTCCCGATTCCAGTTAGTTCTTTGGATTGCAGAGGATTGGTAGTGACATCAGCTACCGAAGACCAACTCCCCTTGTTATTGGAAAATGAATCCAGCGTAAGTTGAGTCTTCGATTGAGCCTGCAGTTGGAGTGTTGCCAGGGAAAAAACTCCAAAAGCAAGGTTTCTTAGGTTCAAAATCATAAGGTAAAATCATTTTTAGGATTGTAAAGTTAAGTCGGGAAGTCGTTATGACAAAGGTTAAATCAATTCGTTTTGCCACGGATCAAGACATTTGAGAAGAATTTTTGAACCTAAATCGTTTCATAATAATTGTATAGCTAAGCTTCTTTTTCATCGGTATTTTTATAAAAACACTAACATGGCACATCCCGACCAACAGATTTTGGAAACACTGAATGGCTTCAAAGAATTTTCTGATGTTCCAAAAAATCAGCTGAAATGGCTGGTTAATAATTCAACCCTGAATGAACTCCAGGAAGGTGATTTTCTTTTTGAACCCGGAGATCAGATAGACAAGACGCATTTTATCCTCAAGGGAGAAATCGAGCTATATATTTTTCAGAACGGTAACAAACGGCTATTCACTACTTATACTCCGGGGGGAATCATTGGCTATCTCCCTTATTCCAGAGCGCAAAATGCACAAGGATATGGTGAGGCGATTCATGATTCAAAAGTGTTGAGTTTTCCAAAATCGAAAATCCAGGACCTGATCAATCAGTGTCCAGAGTTAACGGAGGAGCTAGTACATATTATGATCTCCCGAGTCCGGGATTTTACTTCCCAGAATCTCCAAAATGAAAAAATGCTGGCCCTTGGAAAACTTTCGGCGGGCTTGGCCCATGAGCTCAACAATCCAATTTCAGCCATTACCAGAGACGCTTCGCAGTTGAGTAAAGTGTTTGATAAAGCTGATTTGAATCGAATGGTCTTAATATGCACTGGGCTACCGGAAGAGGATATTGATCATTTGATGCAAAAAATGGAATTCTGGAAAAATCCTGAAAACAAACCAAAACTCAGGGCATTGGAGCGATCCCGTCTGGAAAGCAGATGGGAAGATCAATTGAATGAATTAGAAGTTGCTGATGCAGATTTGCTTTCAGAGACCTTTACTGAATTTGGGATTCAGCCAGAGCAACTGGAAACCTGGCTAGGAAAAGTCAATCCAGATCAAAAAGCACTTTTCATGAGCTGGATCCACTTTTCACTGGAGACTCATTCCCTCTTGACGAATATCCATTCTGCCTCCAGCCGCGTGAACGGACTGATCGGAGCTGTGAAATCCTATACCCATATGGATCGGGCACCTGAAAAACAAGAGTTGGATCTGTACGAATCCATTAATGACACCTTGACCATTTTGGCACATAAAGTCAGGAAAAACAAAATCGAAGTACAGATGGAAAAACCGGAACCTCCACTGAAAATCTGCGGCTATGTGGGTGAGTTGAATCAAGTATGGACCAATCTGATCGACAATGCGCTGGATGCAATGGAGGAGACGAAAGACGCAAAACTGACCATAGAATTTAGTGAGGGCAAGAGCTCCCACTGTGTCTTTGTAATCGATAATGGCAGCGGAATCCCGGAAAAAGATCTTCCTAAAATCTTCGATCCTTTCTTTACCACCAAGGAAATCGGAAAAGGAAGCGGGATGGGACTTGACCTGGTGAATCAAATTATCCAAAAACACCAGGGAAAAATTACGGTAGATTCAAAGCCTGGCCATACCTCATTCAAAGTGACCTTACCAACCAACTGAACATGGAAAAACCCATCATAATCGTCGTCGATGATGACCCCCAAGTGCTGCGGGCAATCGCGAGGGATCTGAAAAACAACTATCGAAAAGACTATGAGATATTTAACTCTCCTTCAGCTCAAGAAGCTTTGGAACTCATTCAGGATCTGAAGAACCAAGGAGCAGATTTGGCGATGATCATTTCTGATCAGCGTATGCCGGAGATGAACGGAGTAGATTTTTTGGAAAAGGCAAAGGCCTATTATCCAAAGGCTAAAAAAGTATTGCTTACTGCCTATTCGGACACTGATGCCGCAATCAAAGCCATTAACAAAATCCAATTGGACTATTACCTGTCCAAGCCCTGGGATCCACCGGAGCAAAAACTTTATCCTGTCCTGGATGAGTTGCTCGACGATTGGCATTTCGATTTTCGTCCTGAATTCAAAGGAATAAGAGTCATCGGGTATCAGTTTTCTCCGATTTCCCATGAAATTAAAGATTTTCTTTCGGGCCATTTGGTGCCTTTTCAATGGTTGGATTACCCCCAATCAGAAGAAGCCAAACTGCTCGTAGAAAGCAATAAAATTCAACCCGAGGAATTGCCCTATGTGATTTTTGCAGATGGAAATAAGATTTCCAAACCATCCATTGGAGAATTGGGCAAGGCGATCGGGCTACAGCAGGCCGTGAAGGAAGAAACTTATGATGTGGTGATTGTAGGTGCAGGACCCGCAGGGCTTGGAGCAGCGGTATACGGTGCTTCTGAAGGATTGAAAACCCTGATGATTGAACGAAGAGCCCCGGGAGGTCAGGCAGGAACCAGCTCGAGAATCGAAAATTACCTGGGATTTCCGGCCGGACTCAGCGGAGCGGAATTGACCAGGAGGGCCTTGGCACAAGCCAAGCGATTCGGAACAGAATTCATCTCTCCCGGTACTGTCGTCAAAATCGAAATCCGGGATCCATACAAACTCATTCATCTGGAGGATGGCCAAAAAATACAAGCAAAATCGGTGGTGATCACCACTGGTGTAGCCTACAAAACGCTGGACCATCCAGGCATGGAAAGTCTCTCCGGCGCAGGCATCTATTATGGTGCAGCCAGTACCGAGGCACTCTCGTGTCAAAATAAGAAAGTGTTTATAGTCGGAGGAGGAAATTCAGCCGGACAAGCCGCCATGTATCTTTCCCAATATGCCCAAGAAGTGGAAATCCTGATCCGGAAAGAAAGTCTGGAATCAACCATGTCCGCTTACCTGATTGAGCAGATCCAAAATACCCCAAACATCATTGTTGCACCGAAATCAGAAATAGTGCAGGCGTATGGGGAAAAAAGTCTTGAACACCTGGATATTGAAAATCTGGAAACCGGTGAAGTCACCAAACGGAATGCAGATGCACTTTATATTTTCATAGGTGCCAAACCGATGACCGACTGGATCAGCGATGAGATCATCCGGGATGAAAAAGATTATGTGGTCACGGGAAGAAGTTTGAATTCCTATTCAGAGTTCGGGAAGAGCTGGAAAAAAGACCGGGATCCTTATCTTCTGGAAACCTCCGTTCCCGGGATTTTTGCAGCAGGGGATGTACGCTCAGGAGCCATGAATCGTGTCGCTTCAGCAGTAGGTGAAGGTGCAATGACCATCAGTATGGTGCACCGCTATCTTGGAGAAGGTTGATACTTTTCAATTCTGATAGATTTAGCTATTTTAGACAAAATTTGTTTGAATTATTTAACCCCCAACCGCTATAACTCATGCTTAGGAAAATCGGAATCGGATTTGGTATTATCTTTTTGGCAATCGTAGCTTTCTTTGCCTATGGAATACTTTTCCCTGTAAGCCCTCCCAATACGACCACTTTCAAATCGGGTGATTTGATGATTACGGTAGATTATTCACAACCCTCAAAAAAGGGCAGATTAATCTTCGGAGATGCGAACTCAGGAGCTTTACAGCCTTATGGAACCTACTGGAGGCTCGGAGCAAATGCGGCTACAGAAATCACATTCAGTAAGGATGTGAATTTTGCAGGGCAGGCGGTGGCTGCGGGTACCTATAGAATGTACGCAGTACCCGGACCAGAATCATTTGAGATCTCGTTGAATTCAGAGTTGGGAGTGTTTTTGGGTGTACAGGAGCCTGATTATTCCAAGGATGTGGTGAAAGTGAATGTGCCGGTCAGCAATCCTCCTTCCCCAGTGGAGACTTTAACTATCAGTTTTGAAGAAGTGGGATCAGACATTCTGATGAATATCGCTTGGGATAATACGTTGGTTGCTGTACCGATCAGCGCGCAATAGTCCAAAAAAATGGCTTTCTCAAAAAAAAAATGGGTACTCTTTCCATTAGGGGTACTCATTTTTCTTGGTATATCTTATTGGCTGATCGGATTGATTCAATATCGTCTCCAAGTCATGGATGTGGAAGAGTACGAACCTATCTCCACATTGGTAGTACCCGAGCATCCCCTCAAGCGTGCCAAATATCCATTTGTCGATGTCCACAATCATCAATGGCTCATGCCGATTCAGGATCTGGAAAATCTGGTGGCAGAAATGAATGCCCTCAATATGGCTGTCATGGTCAATCTGAGTGGATTCAGAGGTAAAATCCTCGAATGGTCTCTGGACAATGTCGCAGAAAATCACCCCAATCGATTCGCTGTTTTCCTGAATCTAAACTTCGAAAATCTTGATGATCCTGGATGGCCTTCCGAACCACTTGCCCTGCTCGAAGAAGGCGTAAAACAGGGTGTAAAAGGTCTCAAAGTCTATAAAGGATTGGGTCTGACAGATGTAGACAATGATGGAAACCGAATTCCGGTAGATGACCCTCGTCTGGATCCCATTTGGGCCAAATGTGGGGAATTGGGAATCCCCGTGCTGATTCACTCTGGAGAGCCGGCCTCATTCTGGATGCCAAAGGATAAGTATAATGAGCGATGGCTGGAACTCAAGCAATACCCCAGCCGCTATCGGGACCCTTCTAAAGTGCCAAGTTTTGATAGTATCATGGCAGAGCAGCACCGGGTATTTGAGAAACATCCTGAAACCAAATTCATCAATGCACACCTCGGCTGGTATGGGAATGACCTTCAAAAACTTGGAGTTTTAATGGATCGTTTCCCGAATATGTACACCGAGATCGGAGCAGTCCTTGCTGAACTTGGCAGACAACCCAGAGCCGCAAGGAAGTT
>CAZFSC010000027.1:0-5079 GCA_964521585.1 uncultured Limnohabitans sp. | reverse complement strand
AAATGGAGGAATACTATACCTATTTTAGAGTATTGGAGACGGATGACGAATACTTTGATTATTATCGGAAACGCCACGCCAACTGGAAAATGTATGGTTTAGACCTTCCGGATTCAGTACTTCGAAAAGTGTATTATGAAAACGCGCTTCAAGTAATCCCAGATTTGGACACCTTGCTGTTTCCTATAGAGCAAAATTGAATTTCAATATACATTAACCAAGATGGTCAACAGATCAATGCCTTTCCAAAAAACAGATATGGAAAATAATAAAGGATAAGAACCCTGAGAATTGTATATTCATTCCAAAAAATTCACAACCTAAACCCCACATCTTATGAACCTAGGCGCTTTTTCTATCAGTCTCTCAGTCCGGGATCTTCAGGCATCCAGAGCTTTCTATGAAAATCTTGGTTTCAGCAAATTTGCCGGTGAGGAAGAACGGAACTACCTCATCATGAAAAATGGCAACGCTCTGATCGGATTATTTCAAGGCATGTTTACCCACAATATTCTGACTTTCAACCCCGGCTGGGATGAAAATGCCAAGCCTTTGGAAAACTTTACTGATATACGGGAAATTCAAAAAACCTTGAAGGCAAAAGGAATCCAGATTGATAATGAAGCTGATGAAAATTCAGAAGGACCGGCCAATTTTCTGGTGATCGATCCGGATGGCAATGCAGTTTTATTTGATCAGCATCGCTAGAATCAAGAATTGAAGGAATTGATTGTATCGGTTTTTTGGCGGTCCGCTATTCCTAAACATTATCCCCGGAGCCCATTCAATGCTGGGAAAAACAATAAAGGCCTTTGAGTTACTCTTCGTAAGAATCGATGCTTTTCCAGCTTTCTTACTTTAGACTTCATAATTCACCCACCACTTCCTTTAAACTGATCCTCTTTATAGGCAAAAAGTACATTAAAGGAAGTAAGAGAGCCATAGCATCGGGTAATGTATTGCTGTAAATGTACCCGATCCTCGTCATCAAGCTTCGGATGATTATTAATGTTTTGCTCTAGAACCCGGAGTTTTTCACGCACCATTACGATCTTGTGAAAGAAAGTCGCCATTGGGATTTCCTTATCCTGAAGGCTTGGGTCTGAAGGATTGAAAGTAACGCTCCCTCCCATCCATTTGCCTCCCAGCGGGACAATTGGAGCTCGGTCAGACGTCTGGATTAAAGCCTCTCTAATTGCTTTTTCCACGTCTTTCATCGTCAACATGGGAAAATCGGGAACTTTGGCTTCCTCCACTGTAAAACCTTCATAATCTCTGGCCAGCGTTTTTACTTCCCCCGAATCGTAAAAGTAAATTTTGTAATAAGTTTCGTCCAGTGAGAGAATCATACCCGTACCTAATTTTGGGTGATTGAGTTTACTACCGGGAGCAAGTGAGTTTGAATTCATAAAAAAAGACATTTAAAATATTCGAAAAATAAGAAAGAGTTGGAGAATCTGTAACTTTTCGTCCCTTAATGCATCATAATTCCGATGAAAAAATTTCTAATTACAGGCATTTCGATTTTTCTTGGGTTCACCTTTTGGGGAGCTGGAATGGCGAAATTATTCTTTGAGCATAAATTTTTCGGTTGGATTGGACCAGTCTGGTTAATCGAAGAACTTTCCAAACATGGTTTGGGAATGTACGGAACATTCATTGCCTATTCTCAGGTAATCATCGGCTACTTATTGGTTACCAACCGGTACAAACTACTGGGAGGTATTATGATGCTCCCCATGATCCTGAATATTTTGATGGTCACCATCTCATTGGAATGGCGGGGAACACCCTATGTCCTGACTTTTCTCTTAGGACTAAACCTGATTTTACTCTGGCAGTATCGGGACTTTTTTCGGCCTTTGCTAGATGAAGGAAAAACTTCTGTGTACTTGAAGCAGCGTAGAAAACGAACCTGGCTGGGACATTTGACCTGGCTTTCCGGATTGGGAATGCAATTATTGGCGATTCAGGTTTCTTATCTCAATTGGATTTTGGCTTGTGTAATCGTTCTAACAGGACTCCTTTTATCTGGATTAAGCTTTAGGGTAGAATCGCAACATATAGAGTCTTCAGCCGTGGAGATTTGACGTAAAAAAAAGCGAAAGAGAATTCTCCTTCGCTTTCATTAAAAACAGGTATCAGCCTCAAACCAACATTTTTTCTTCAGCTACCTGAGCAGGTACTTCTTTTCGTTTCGACTTTTTCTTCCTTCCCCACCAGATCAAAAACCCGGTAACCGGAAGAGAGGCCACCACGGCACTGAGACAGAAAGCAAGAAATTTACCAGCCAGTCCTCCAATCGCTCCCACATGAATGTCGTAATTGATCCGCATCAATTTATCGGCAAAAGTCGCCTGATGAAAACGGTTCCAGATGTGATCGACCGGCAACTCCTCCAAGGTATTCGCATCAAAATACCGATAATCCATTTTCCAGTAAGTGGAAGCATCCGGATTGGCATTGGCGGCAATAGAAGAATTCGGACCCTCGGGCGGATGAACCTCAATCCATTCTGCATCTGGATATTCACTACGCATCCGTTGCCAGACCCGGTCAATAGCCGGAATGGAATCGCTGTAAGTTTGATTCGATTGGGAAGCAGGTGCGTAATAGTCCACATAGGTTTGACCGCCGGAGGCCAGCTTAAAAACGCCATCCCTAAACCAGGTGAAACCCCAAATCAACCCTGTAAGAGCGAAAATGGCTGCAAATCCCAGAACATAAAATCCAAAAACGCTATGCAGGTCAAAATTTTTCCTGCGCCAGCGAGCATCCCATTTCACAGTGAGTCGTTGTTTTCTGACCTTTTTGTTTTTTGGCCACCATAGGACCAAGCCGGAAATCAGCATGACCAGAAATACCAGAGTAAAGCTAGCAACTACCGGTTGTCCGATCTCAGGGGGTAGCCAGAGGTAGAAATGTCCGTCCAGTACCAATCTAAAGAAGTCGGCAAATTCGTCTTTGACCTTCAAAACCTCTCCCGTGTAAGGATTGAGATAGACGAAATAATAGTAATTCTCTTCAAAGCTGTAATAAATAGCCTGGGCGGATCGGCCAACTTCAGGGTAAAGTACGGCATGTAAATGTTTATTAGGCAATGCCTCATCTGCCAGCGCGGAGAGCGTCGACGGTGGCAAGATAGCCTCGGATCTTGGCTCCACCCAGCGGTAGGACTGGGTCAGATCTTGGATCTCTGACTGAAATGCATAGATGCAACCAGTCACGGCCACTATAAACACCACTAGCCCGGACGAAAGTCCGAGCCAGAGGTGAAGGTTATGGATTAGCTTTTTAACTCCCATCAAAATTTATAATTCAAACTCACAGCGATATTTCTCAACTGCTGAGGACTTACCGTGGACCAGCCTGAGTAATATTTCTGATTGGTGAGGTTATTGACTTTCAGCGCCAACATATACTGATTGCCGGTGTAGGACAATGCTGCATTGTATACCTGATAAGCAGGCAAAACGAAGCTGCCAATATTTGCCCGGTTCAGTGTCAAGTGCTCTCCGGCTGCATTGGCACCGAATCCTAAACCAAATCCTTTCAATTGTCCTTGGCTTACAAGATAGTTTGCCCAAAAATTGAAGAGATTAGCTGGTCCTGACTCCTCAGGACGTAGACCCAGATATCCGCTCTCAGGATTATCCTTAGTCACTTTGGTATCATTGTAGGAGTAACCCGCGATGATATTCAGACCTTCGATGGGATTAGCTACCAAACTGAACTCAAAACCTTTACTTTCTACCTCTGCTCCCTGGATCGAATTATTGATGTTGTTCGGATCATTCATCACACGGTTGCTGACGATGATCTGATAGATACTTGCGGTAGCTGAGATCCGGTTTTTAAGCAAATTGGTCTTAACACCAAACTCGGTTTGATTAGCTTGCTCAGGCTCAAAAGCCTTCAGTCTGGAGTTAGTTCCATCCGCATCAGCTACGGAAATCGGCGCTATGTTCACGAAGCCATTCATATAATTGCCAAAAATCGAAACCTTATCCTTGATAGGCTGGTATACCAGACCGAATTTTGGAGAAAGAGCAGTTTGACTGTCAACTTCTTCCTCTACCCAATAATCCGTTTTGCCGGAGAAATTATCTACCCGGAGACTTGCCATCATTGAAAACTTCGGATGAAGCTCAATTACATCGGAGAAGTAGGCAGACATTACTCTGGTCTCTCCGGTGCTGTTTCCCTCAAAAGAATTCTTTAGCAGATCGTCCACTCCGGCCTGAGTCAATATGCCGGTATCCTTTCCATCGGAAAGTGTCACCAGACCATTTCCTACCCAACCGGTGCTGCCATTAAATATGGAAGACTGGAAGTAATCAACTCCTGCGATGAATTTGTTCTTGAAATTTCCCAGCTGGAAGTTTCCGATGAAATTCTGCTGAAAATCCGTGGTAACAGTCTGTCCGTTTCGGTCTGAAATAAATCTTCCAAAGGTGTCTCCATCACTGAAGTCAAATAGATAATGGTAATACCCGTCTGTTTTGGTAGCACTTCTTGAAAGGACAGTTTGCGAAGTCCAATTAGGAGACAACTGATAAAAGGCCTGTGCCTGAATATTGAAAGTAGTATTGCGGATGCTCAATTCGTTACCCGTGAAAGAACGCTCGTAGTTTTGATCGAAGAGCTCCAAGGATGAAAAAGTCAGCGGATTGTTTCTGTTTAAAAACAACATCGGCGCATTCACTGAATTGACATCGAGAAATTCTGTGTTGATCAAAAAGGTTAATCTCTCACTTGCTTTAAATTTAAGAGAGGGCGCAACAAAGAAAGATCTTCTGCCTCCCGCATCCTGAAATGTGTTTTCATTTTGATAGGCAGAATTAAATCTGAATGAGGTGGTCTCAGAGACTGGAAGATTCACATCAGCAGTTAATCGATTCAGTCCGTAACTCCCTGTGATATAGCCTACCTCGCCACGGAAATTATCAAGCGGTTTCTTGGTCGTGATATTGATCAAACCACCATAGGAAATCAATGGACTACCGAAAAGCGTACCCGATGGGCCTTTTATTACATCAATCCGATCCACATTAGCTGGATCAAGCGAACTGTTGCTGA
>CAZFSC010000026.1:5265-29465 GCA_964521585.1 uncultured Limnohabitans sp. | reverse complement strand
TTTCAGCGGCTTTTAATATTCTGGTTAGAAGATTACTCTCCGTCTTCCATCCAATTTGGACCTTTCAACTCGATAAGCATCTTGTTGTATTTTTCTGCTTCAGCGGTATTTTTCAAACGGGTATTGATCTGAAAAAGAATCGCCATGATTTCGGTATTTTCTGGTTGAATCTCTAGAGCCTTCTCAAAGTATTTAGCAGCCTCTTTATAATTTTCATCTGCTTTCTTACCCACGATTGGAGACTGAACTTCCCATTCTGCATCAGAAAGATCATTCAACGTATTCAACATCTTAGTAGACTGCTCCAACAAAAGCGCTCCTGTGTAATAGTTGCCTTCAAAATAATTAGGATCTACTTCCACTGCTTTTTTGTAATCAGCCAAACCGCCTTCGATATCTCCGGATTGCTCTTTCAAGTAACCGGATCTCAATAAGATTGAAGCATTGTTGGGATCATTCTTAAGCGCTTCCTTGATTTGAGCCATTGCCTCGTCCATTTTATTCAATTGAAGCAATAACTGGATTTCATACTCAGCAAGGATTTTATCAGAAGGATAATCCTCTCGCCCAGCCATGACAGTTTCGTAAGCAGCCTCTGGATCTTTGTCCTGTCCACTCTGAATCTGAACTAAGAAGTAATATGCGTTTAATTTGTTATAGTCTTCCAAATCCAAAAGGTAGCCGAAGTGTCTTTTAGCCTCCTCGTACATTCCCAAATCATTGGCAAGGAATCCTGCATTGTAATGAATGGTGGAATCACGCAAATCCACTTCTCCAGCTAGGTCGAAGAAATTATAAGCCATCTCCAAATCATTCTCATTGTATCGCTCGATAGCTTTGTCAAAAGCGGTGTTTTTCAGAGTTTCGATAGAATAAGGTCTCAAATTGTCTGGAACGCCTACCATATCAGCTTCGTAAACTTCCTTACCAACACCTGAAGTCTTATCAGACCCGGCCATTTCAAAGGCTTTCAGATAAGATTCAAGAGCAGCTTCTCCTTTATCCAAAGTAGCTTCTGTGTTAGTGGAATCAGTTCCAAACATCTTGGTTTGGATTTTTGCTTTTATAAGATACGTCGATGGATCAGAGCCCGTCTCAGGATCAGAAGTGGCTGCATTAATGTCAGTTAACGCCGCCTCCAAATCACCTGATTTGAAGTTCTTCTCTGCAGATCGGACTACTTTTTTTTGTCCAAAAGCCAGTGTCGTTGCACCGATCAAGGCCATTGATAGAATTAGCTTCTTCATTTTTAGAGTTTTCTTGTTTGGTTATTCGTTTGATTCTATTGGTTGGTCGTCGGAAGATTCTTCGGCATTCTCATCACTCTGATCAGTAATCGGTGCTTCGGATAATTCCTCATCTTCTTCCTGGGAAATTTTTGCTACAGATGATATTTCATCATTTTCTCCGATTTTGATAAGTCGAACTCCTTGCGTCGCTCTTCCCATCACTCTCAGTGAATTTACAGCCAATCTTATAGTGATTCCTGATTTGTTGATGATCATCAAATCATCCGAATCGATTACTTCTTTGATCGCGACAAGCTTCCCGGTTTTCTCGGTGACACTCATTGCTTTCACTCCTTTTCCTCCCCTGTTGGTGATTCTGTATTCGTCAAGATTGGACCGTTTTCCGTAACCTTTTTCGGATACTACAAGTAAGGTTGCGTTTTCCTCGGATGCACATACCATGCCAATCACAAAATCTTTATCATCATTTAACTTCATCGCTTTCACTCCTGTGGCAGTTCGTCCCATAGGCCTTACTGCTGATTCATGGAAGTGAATTGCTCTTCCGGATTTCGCTGCAATTACAATGTGCTGATCACCATTAGTCATACTTACGTTGACTAATTGATCGTCCTCTCGGATATTCAAAGCAATGATTCCGTTGGCTCGAGGCCTGCTATATTGCTCCAAATTGGTCTTTTTGATGATCCCTTGTTTGGTGACCATGACCAGGAAATGATTGTTTAGATAGTCAATATCATTGAAATTTTCCACCTGGATAATTGACCGGATTTTATCCTCCTGCTCGATGCTGATCAAATTCTGGATCGGTCTTCCTTTGGAGGTTTTTCCCCCTTCAGGAATCGCATAAGTTTTCAACCAGAAGAGTTTCCCTTTGTCTGTAAAGATCAAAAGGTAATTATGAGTGGAAGCGGTAAAAAGGTATTCGGTAAAGTCATCCTGCTTGGTGCTTACACCTTTTGAACCTATACCTCCTCTACCCTGTGTTTTATATTCCGTCAAAGCTGTACGCTTCACATAGCCTTCATTCGAAACGGTAATCACCACTTCTTCATTTGGGATCATGTCTTCGTAGCTGAAGTCTTCGGCGTTATGCTCGATTTCTGTTCGACGATCATCTGCATAACGATCTCTCATTTCAGTGAGTTCGTTTTTAATGATCTCCATTCGCTTCTCTTCACTTCCAAGAATTTCATTCAATTCGTCGATCAAAGCCATAATCTCTTTGTATTCCTGAATGATTTTATCCCGCTCCATTCCAGTCAATCGCTGCAATCTCATATCGAGTATTGCTCTTGCCTGAATCTCGCTGAGTTCAAATCTTTCAATCAATCCGTTTCGAGCTGTCTCTGGATCTGCGGAACTTCTAATCAATGTAATCACCTCATCAAGGTGATCCAAAGCAATGAGGTATCCTTGTAATATATGTGCCCGCTTCTCCGCTTCTTTCAACTCATACTCTGTCCTGCGGATGACTACCTCGTGTCTGTGATTCACATAGTGGACGATCAGATCCTTTAGATTCAGCGTGTAAGGTCTTCCTTTGACCAATGCCACGTTATTGACTGAAAAAGAAGTCTGGAGCGCAGTATGCTTGTATAGGTTGTTCAGTACGACACTGGAAATGGCATCACGCTTCAATTCATAAACCACACGCATACCTGAGCGGTCAGACTCGTCCCGAATAGCGGAGATGCCTTCTATTTTCTTCTCATTGATCAACTGGGCAGTCTTCTCGACCATGTTGGCCTTATTGACCATGTAAGGAATCTCGGTGATGACGATCATCTCCTTGTTTCCTCCGTCTTTTGTTTCGATGTTGGCCTTTCCTCGAATTACCACACGCCCTCTTCCGGTTTCGAAAGCGGCCTTGACCCCATTGTATCCATAGATAATCCCCCCAGTTGGGAAATCTGGCGCAATGATGTGCTCCATGAGCTCGGATATGGTGATCTCTCTGTTATCGATATAGGCGATGATGCCATTAATGACTTCACCAAGATTATGAGGGGCCATATTCGTTGCCATACCTACCGCGATACCTGATGCACCATTGAGTAGCAATGCAGGAACTTTTGCTGGCAATACTACAGGCTCCTTCAGTGAATCGTCAAAGTTGAACTGAAAGTCAACGGTTTCCTTATTGATATCCGTCAACAATTCCTCTGCAATTCGTTTCAGTCTGGCCTCGGTATATCGCATTGCCGCAGGATTATCTCCATCGACCGACCCAAAGTTTCCCTGACCATCCACTAAAGGATATCGAAGAGACCAAGGCTGTGCCATCCGGACCATCGTATCATAGACCGCGGAGTCTCCATGGGGGTGATACTTACCCAAGACTTCACCGACTATTCTGGCAGATTTCTTATAAGGTTTGTTATGTAATACTCCCAATTCCTGCATTCCAAAAAGGATTCTACGGTGAACTGGTTTGAGTCCGTCTCGGACATCTGGAAGCGCTCTTGAAACAATAACCGACATCGAATAATCGATGTAGGCTCCACGCATTTCGTCTTCAATGTTAATTGGGATGATATTCTCGTTTTCTCCTTGAGCCATATAATGCTATTCACGGGGATGATTAAGGCTGCAAGATAGTAAAAACCGAATGGTTTTGAAAAGAGAATAGATTCACCAAATTCGGGTCATATGGACTAATACCACTGCCCTACTTTTCGGTTTTGAAGATTGAAAATCGAACTTCCCCTATATTCAATTCCATTGTGTGAATGCTTCATCACCACTCCGCATCCTGCAATCGGACATCGCTTGGTCCCCGGGATACGAATCGCAAATCCTACCTGCATAGCAAACAATGTTTGGTCAATGTTTTGAAATTCAGAGAAGTCGGATGCTGCGAAGGTGAATTTCCTGACTTCTGCACCGCCTTTTATAAACAGTTTGGTGTATTCCGAAAAGTCTCTTTCGATCCGCAAAGCCAAACCATAATAGGGCTCGTCTGCTACTGCAAGTCGAGGATTATAGGGGTTTTGATTTGGACCATTTAAGGCCGGATCAAATGAATTTTTAAGTGTCAATTGGCCAAATTCTCCTTCTAAAATAAATCTCCATGGGTAAAGCTGTCTAGCTCTTTGATTTAATTCAGACTGCATGTACAGATTGGCAGAGGCATATTTTCGATATCTCCATTTCAGGAAGCTCCTTCTTTTGGCCGCATCGAAAAGAACAAGGCCCACTGTGCCATAGAGCTTGCTGATCTGATAGGAATTTCCCTCAAATGGAAACACAAAATCCCCTCCCGACATATTTTTGTAATTTCCCCACTCCTGACCATAACCTCCACCAATCGTCAATAGATTAAAAACATTGATCCTCAACCCAGCATTGAACAGAGGAAAAGTCCAATCCTCCCCCTTCATTTTCAAAGGGTCTTCTGCAGTGATATCCAAAGGCATATCAAAGTTTTGAACTTGGGTCAGGTTATATAATTCTGGATTTTCTGAATAAAAGTTTGTCGAAAACTGATGGTAACCTGCTCCGGTTGAAAGCTCGAGGGCGAACATTTCCAAAATATTGCGGGTCACATTTCCAATGGCAGATTCACTTTTAGGGTTTTTAGCCTTGTTGGAAATTCCGAATATATCTTCGTCTTGAGCGATTACACCGGTAATCAGCGATGAGAACAGAAAAGCTGTAAGGAGGATTTTTATTTTTGACATGGCCTTATAACGAAGCGGCAAAATGATTTGGTGTGTAAATATAAAAAAAGCCTCCTGATTAGGAGGCTTTCGTAGTACGATTCAATTTGTGATTATTTACCGTTTTCGCCGTCTTTAGCAGCAGCTTTAGCGGCAGCTTCTTTTGCTTTCTGGGCTTCAATCATTGAATCCAGTTTTTCTTTCAAAGCCGGATCTTCCTTTATGGCGCTATTTACTTTGTTATAAGTACCAGCTCCAAGGATATTTTCATCCATGATCAACTCTGTCTTGTATTCTTTAACGCTTTCTTGAAGAGAATCCTGAAAATCCTGAACTTTTTGAAAGGCTTGTTTTTCTACTTCTGTCACGTTCGCAGCTTTCATTTTTTCTTCATCCCCCCATGCTGCTTTGATTTCATTGTATCGGGCTCCACCATCGATATTCTCATTGTTAAGAATCATATTTCTGAGTTCTTCTGTCTTTTCATCTACATAATTAGATGTCAAAACTTCAACATTAGCAAATTTTGCCAATTCCTCATCAGTCACGGCTTCATCTTGCGCAAAAGCTGCTAATCCCATCATGGAAAAAAACATCCCAAATAGCATCAATTTTTTCATAATCTTTTTTTATTAATAGTTGTTGATCAATTTGCAATAAAACCTTCTACAAGCAAAAAATCAAGGATTCAGGTTTAGAATTAAGTTAAAAAAAGATAAATACCACAAGAATTAGGCCTTTTTGCCGATTTCCTTCAATTCGGCTATCGTCTTACAAGGGTCAGAGGAGCTGAACACAAAACTTCCTGCCACCAAAATATCAGCACCGCGCTCAATCAGTTTTGCGGCATTATTGGCATTGACCCCGCCATCAATTTCAATCTGAGTTTTTAGATTTTTGGCAGAAATCATATCCTTTAGCCGACTGATTTTGGAATAAGTATTCTCAATAAACTTCTGTCCACCAAAGCCAGGATTGACAGACATCAGCAATACAACGTCTACATCCTCAATGATCTCAATTAATTGGTCAACTGAAGTATGGGGATTAATAGCTACGCCGGCTTTGGCTCCCAAATCATGAATCGCCTGAACCGTGCGGTGAAGGTGTGTGCATGCCTCATAATGTACTGAAATCACTTCTGCACCTGCACTCCGGAATTGCTCCAGATATTTGTCTGGATCCACGATCATCAAATGGACATCCAGAGGCTTTTTTGCATGCCGATGGATCGCTTCGGTCACCGGAATACCAAATGAGATATTTGGAACAAATACACCATCCATAATATCCACATGAATAAAATCTGCTTTAGAGGAATTTAACATTTCCACCTCTTTTTGAAGATTGGCAAAGTCAGCAGCAAGGATGGAAGGGGAAATAAAAGGCCACATAAATTTATAAATGTATCTTAAATAGAATGTTAAAGTTATTGACGGTATAATTTTGATTGCCTGATATTCTTACCGTCATTCATTTGAATGAGGTAGATTCCGGATTCAATTCCCTGGAGAAGGATCGTATAAGGTTCTTTGGCATTGATACGAGTCAGATCGCTTTCAATCAGAACACGTCCGCTCATATCCAATAAAGTAAAGTGACTGGAAGTATCTAAACCAAAATAAATATGCAACTGATCGTTGGACATCGGATTGGGATAGATTTTCCAGAGCACCTCTTCTACATTGTCCTCCAAGTCCAGAATCTCTCCGTAAAGCGCTTGCCTAAAATTGGGTATTCCCCAACCAATCAAGTTATCAGGTTGATTTGTCCTGCTTCCACTGGCTTTTAACCGCTCGATGAGTTTATCCTTAGTCCATTCCGGTTTGGCCTGCCATAAACCAGCCGCCAACGCTGAAATCTGGGGAGCCGAAAATGAAGTTCCATTAGCAATACCAACGGTACCGTTAGACCTGATCAAATATACTCCACTCCCGAAGGCAGCTAAATCAGGTTTTATTCGGCCGTCTCCTGTAGGTCCCCTGGAACTGAAACCTGCCACTGCCAACTCTTTATTTACTGCTCCGATCGCTAAAATGCCTTTGGCATCTGCCGGAGCAACTAATGTGGATACTCCCGGACCGTAATTGCCTGCACTATTCACCACCAAAATGCCTTTTGAAGCTGCGATGGTCGCTCCTTTGGTCACGGTGGCAGTGGAACCATTGAGATCGGCAACTGTGTAATTCATACTCACATCGTCAAAGTCCCAGTATCCTACCGAACTTGAAATAATATCCACACCCAGGCTATCGGCAAACTCAGCGCCACGCACCCAATTGTACTCCTCCACTCGATATTCAGTGGCTACCTCCTCAGTCATTACCAAAATGTAATTCGCATCAGGTGCACCGGCAATCAACAAATTAGGTTCTTTTGAAGCTATCAGTGAAAGTACATTCGTACCATGTTGATTATCGGTAAATACATTGGTATTCCATGGCCTGACAAAATCGCGTGTAGCAAGAATTTGGTTATTGGTGCTCAGATGTTTGAGCGCATCGGAAGTTTTCACTCCTGGAAATCCCGCATCAAATACTGCAATGGTTATTCCTTTGCCACTGTATCCTTCTTTGAGCATATCATTTATCCCAATCAGCTCATTTTGAAAATCATATAAATTCTCCTGTGCCAAAGAATTTTTTTTATTGACCCCTTGCGCAGTATAGAACTTATCAGTCACAGGTGGATAAATCCTGCTTCCGATTCGTGCATTTGGATTTGGAAGAAATCCCCTACCTACTAGCTCGACCTTTGCTACAAATGGCAAACCTGCAATCCCAATCGCCCTGCTGGCATCTGTGACGACCAGGCTGGCATTGAACCATTTGCTGGAATATAAAATATAATTGACAAGCCCTAATACCTGATCTTCATACTTCTTGGCAACTGGCAAGTCCAGGCTGTCAGGTTGAACACCTTCTTTAGCTCTTCGCATCAGAGCTTTCTGAGTAAGAAATTCTTCCGGCCTTTGCAGTGAAAGATTACTCTGTGGCTTGTACTTATAGAAAACAGCATAGCGATCCTGTGCCAGAAGATCATTGCCATAAAGACAAAAAAATAATAGAAATAGAACCGACTTAGCCTTTCCCATACGATTTCAGCCTCATTTGAAGTTTATATCCTGAGTCAATCAACTCATCACCAAGGCAATCATTTCTAGAGCAATATGTCAAAACCTCCGCATAACTCTCTGTCATCCCCACTCCTTTTGTATAGAATTCATATCGGATATCTCTAAAGGTGATTCTGTCATCGCTTTCTTCCTGTAGGACCCGAAAAGTCCTCCCCCCTGAAAATTGGCCGGCTGATTCCGGAAGCTTCTCATCGATAGTAAATTCATCTTTCAACTCGCTTCGGTAAATATTACCATCCCATGTGCGGCCTACCTCAGGAGGAAAGACAAAAGTGACCAAAGGTTGATTTTCCATAGTTCTAATCAACGTGAATCCTCGCCTTACTAGGGTATAATCGATTAGAAAATTCCAATTTTCCTGGGTAGTCGAACTGGACCGTTCTACTATAAAAACCTGTTCTCCTTCAGCGTTGACATAAAAAGACCGAATCCGATCTCGATAAAATAAAAACTCTTCTTCAGAATCATTCTCCCCGAAGTAAGTGGTCAACTCCACATCGTAGATCCAATAATTACCCAATTCCAACGGCTGATAATCAAAACCTAAATCGACTGCAGATTCTTCAATTTCCCGATTACAGGAAGCTAAAACCAGAAGAATCGCAATAGAATAAAAGCTCAAAAACTTACCCATAAATTCCAATTATGGCTAAAAATACTAGTTTTTAATGAATAAATGATTCACTTGAACCGGATCTGAGAGGAGCATTTTTTTCTATTAAATCAACTTGGCTACCTTCGTGGATCGAAAAATTTAATCACATGGCTTTAAATACGTTTGTAAAAATCAGTGGAATCACCAATCTCAGCGATGCCCGTTATTGTGCTGGAATGTACGTGGATCTTTTGGGTTTTTCTCTGGAAAAGAGCGCCCCCCGGTTTGTTGATCCCACCGAGTTCAAGGAAATAACCGGATGGGTTTCTGGGCTAAACTTTGTTGGGGAATTTCAGACCTATTCTGAAACTGAAATTCTTCAAACTCTTGAAAATTATCCTGAAATCGAATGGATAGAACATGTTCAAATCGTTCCATTAATTGCTTTGAAAAACAAAGGATTAAATCTGATTTACAAACTTGAGCTGGAAACTGCTAGTGCCTTGGACGAGGCCACAATTCAAGCTATTTCTGATTCAGAAATTATTATCCATCTCACTTCAAATCAGACCAAATTGACTGCAAAAGATTTTGAAACCATCAAGAAACTGACCGGTGAATTCAAAGTGATCCTTGGAGCGGGCATTTCTGCGGATACCGTCAATCAATTGGTGAAGGAGTTGAATCTGGAGGGAATAGCATTGACTGGAGGTGATGAAATTAAACCAGGGCTAAAGGACTTTGATGAACTTGCGGATATCCTTGAGGCTTTGGAAGTGGAAAATTAAATGCACCTACTCCATCGGGTGAGAAAACTTATCAAAACCGGTTGGGCGTTCTTTACTGCTTCTGCAAAAGAAAAATCTGACTTGACTTACTAAAAAACAAATAAAAGGCTTTTGGGACAGGTCATTTTCCCAAAAGCCTTTTTTCTTTATTGATCCCAAAGATCAGAAAGACTGTAGGGGCTATTTGATCCTGTGAAAAAGGAACCATCTACATAGCGGTGATTTACCCCAATATCCCTCAATTCCATCAGATCGTGATCGCTTAAGTTGATTTGAGTAGAATTGAAGTTTTCCTTGATTCTATCCTTATTCGTGGATTTTGGGATTACAGCAATCCCCCTGGCGATGGACCAGGCAATTAATATTTGTGCTTCGGATGCGCCGTGCCTACTGGCAATCTCTTTGACTACTGGATTATTCATCAAAGTAGGATCATCTTCGTGTTTTTTCTGTCGGGAATCCGGAGTTCCTAACGGGGAATAAGCAGTATTTAGAATTCCATTTTCAAGGCAAAACTGAACCAGATCTTCCTGTGGCAAAAAGGGATGCAGTTCAACCTGATTCATTTCGGGAATCTGACCATCCATCCGCATTAGATGAATCAATTTCTCTCGATTGAAATTAGAAACCCCTATGTGTTTTACAAAACCTTGGGTTTGCAGATCTTGCATTGCACCCCAGGTTTGGGCTATGGGCACATCGTTATAGGTATAAAAATCTTCTCTTTTCTCGGGAAAAGTGACTCCTGGCTTGAATGCAATAGGCCAGTGAACCAAATAAAGATCCAAGTAGTCCAATTTCAAATCAGCTAATGTCTTTTTGATTGCCGGCAAGGCATCCTCATGCCGGTGGGCATTGTTCCAGAGTTTAGAGGTTACAAAAAGATCTTTTCGCTGCACGAGACCATCTTTGATTGCGTTAGCTATCCCTTCTCCTACTTCCTGTTCATTTTGATAGATCGCCGCGCAATCTATATGCCGGTAACCTGCTTCTATCGCCCAATACACGGCCTTTTTCACTTCTCCCGGTTCGCTTTTCCATGTTCCCAATCCCAAGATTGGAATTTTATCTCCGTTTTTAAATGTCAGGTGTTTCATTCGGTGTAGTATATATGTGTTTGTAGAAAATATGTCTTTCTATTTCATCTGTTTAAAATTGTGTTTTGCAGTCATATGATCTCTCGCAATTTTTTTAATCCCATTGTGTGATTCTTTTGACACGCCCAATTTCAATCAATCAATTTTTTTACTCAAATAAGCATTGAAGCGATTCATAACCCAGAGATGCAATCTTGCTTGCGTATTGACATAGATCAACCATGGTAAGCGCGGAACGAATTCATGAATCGCGGATAAAATGTACCGGTTATCCAACACTCCTCTAAATTCAAGCCAGCCATAGTCGAATCGTCTGACCAGCCAGCCACCTGTGATATAGAATAATTGCCTGTCATCGTCACTACGGTCAGGAATCATCGTGAGTTGAAGCATGGGTTTTTTCCCATTGAGAAAATAGAAGCCCACATTTCCTTTCTCATTTTTCTTGCCATTGATCAAGAACTTGAAAAAATTCGATAGCCAAATATTATAGCGATTTGCCACCCAGGTGGCAGAATGACCATTTTGATTTCGCATTCGCTGTATACTCCTTACCGTATTCTTGACTCCTTTGTTGGGGTAAAACTCAGGCAGCTCAGGCTTTTCTTTCGAATGTAAGGCCTCATTTACTGACTGTTCGTAGTTGAGATAATCAATTTTCTTTTCTTTGAAAGCCAATTCCGGAGAAACAAGCAGAGTATGCTTCAAACTTTCTACCAGAGGAGAAACTAGTTGAGGAGGACTATCCCCAAACAGTCCCACCCAAAGCTTAGAAAGCCCTAATGAAAATACTGGGACAGAAAATATCAGTCGCTTTTTACCCATCACTGCAGCTGTCCGTTCGAGCATTTCCTTATAAGACATCACTTCCGGACTACCAATCTCAATAGCTTGATCGTACAAGGCCGGATTCCCAAGACAAGTATCAATGATTTCCAAGGTATTTCGAAGTGCTATGGGCTGAGTCAGGGATTCTGTCCATTTGGGACACATCATAACCGGAAGTCTCTCCACCAGGTTTTTGATCATATCAAAGGAAGATCCTCCCGGGCCTACTATGATCGAGGCTCTGAGCGCTGTCAGATGACTGGATCGGGAGCCCAAGGTTTTTTCTACTTCTAGCCTGCTTTTTAAGTGGCGGGAGAGTTTCTCTTCTGGTTCGTCAGGCAAAATTCCACCTAGATAAATGATTTGCTTTACCCCATTGATATCAGCTGCCCTGCTAAAATTATCCGCTAGCAGCAGATCTGTATCTTCGAAACTACCCTGGTTGAGCCGAGTGGAGGCATTCATCGAATGAACCAGGTAAATAGCCACGTCCACATTTTTCAACGCATTGACTGTACTGGATATCGAATACAATTCCACTTGCCTCCATTCTACCTGGGGATTGGGATTGGATTTGATTTCCTTTCTGCTTAATCCGATGAAGTTATATTTATCCTTGAACTGATGAATAATCCACCTACCAACGTACCCGCTCGCACCTGCTATGGCTATGGTTAGTTTCTTGGAAGGTTCTGAAATAGGTTGAGTCATAAAAATCCTTTTCTTAATCAACAGATTAAAAATCGGACTGTTTCAGAAATAGAGATTATTTCTTCATGGCTTTTTCCAAAGCTTTAGTCGTTGTATAATATTTCACGATCATATTCGGCACTTCCCAATCGGGCATTTGTCCGGCTTTCAGATATTCCAAAAACTGATTGGTGACTTGTGCAAAATGGGCTTCGTGACCTACATGATAGCTTTCCGGAATCTCAATTCGGTAATTTCCTTCGGATAATGAAACTACTGTAAGTCCGGGAAATCTTGCCTGTAACTTCTCCTCTACTGCTCTTCTGAGCTCTTCCTCCTGTCCATCAAATAATTCCACATAAAGCACCGGTTTGTAATTTTCCTCTTTCCCCTGACGGATAATCAGATTGGCCTTGCTGCCACGCATCAAACTAAAATGGGTATCACCAGTGCCTTCAGGAGCCTCAAAATTCCAGATGACGCTTACTTTTGCATGCTTTCCTTTCAACTTATAATTTATCTCTCCGTTGGAAAAAACCTGAAGTTTTTCATTTAACAGGTCTTTTTTTAGAAATTCCGGAAATTCAGACTGTCCCGTTACTTTATTGAATTGGGGTAAATCCAAATCAGTTGACCATCGCTTAGCTGAAATCATCTGCACCTGGGTGGTATCGAGAATCTCCCCCGGAAAAGCTTCCCATTGAATCAAATCTACCAGATGAGTGGTCACGTCTACGATGCCTTCTCCTTCAATCTTCACATCAAAAAACCATTCAGGCCGGATCAATGGCTTCCCTGATACATATTTGAAAAAATGATGTACCGATTCTTTGGTGATTGCAGGATTGTCTGGAGTCCCTTCTTCCAAAACTCCAAAAACTTCCGGAATCATAGCTAATTCCCGCTGCAGAATCGTGCTTATCTCAAAGCGTTCGGTCATGATATCATAGATCATCAGCCCTTTTGCTTCGGCTATCTCAAAGGCAGAAAGGAGTTTCTGAAAGCCTTCCGTATCAATCACCAATGGCTTATCTGCATAGACGTGAATGCCATTTTCCATCGCAGCGAGAATGTAATCGACTTTCCGGTCATTTTTTCCAGCCACCATCATTACATTTCCCGGTTTGGAGGAAATCATGGATTCCAGATAATCTGGCCCCGTTTTCAACTCAATATTCCAGGCGGTAGGAAGACCCTCCTGCTGATTGTAGGAAGCGATTCGATTAAGATAATCTTTTAATTCCGGTCCTTCTGGGGCAAAAACATAGATGGTAGAATCCACCTCGGGATACATGGTTTTATGAATTAATCCAGCATGAAAATGCCCGGGATCTAAAGCCATGATCTTGATTTTATCCGATTCTGAATTCACTGTATTTTCCAATTCTTTTGATTCGCATCCTAGGGTTCCACCGACTACAAGCATAGCCAGGATAAGTTTTGATAAATTCATTTTTGATTAATATTTGACGTAATCAGTGCCATAGGGAGCACGCTGTGGACGACTTAAATAGGCGTTTGCCTCCGGATCATTGACAAATGATTCGGCGCGGGGATCCCATTCCAGTTTTCTGCCAATCTTCATGGCGATATGGCTAACCAAACATACCGAACAGGCACGATGACCTATTTCTACCGGTGAAAGTAATTCATTTTCACCTTGAATAGCTCCCAGCCAATTGCCATGATGCTCTGAGCTCCGCTGAAGTTGAATCTCATCTGGACCAATTACCGATTGCAAAATCTTTGGATCTGAAGCATCGAGAGCCTTTGCACTCGCATTTTTAGCAACAGGATCACTGGCTGAAGCCACATAGTCGCCCCTCGATACCCAGATCCATCCCTCTGATCCTTCATAGCGAATGCCGTTGGGATAACCGCCACTGGTAAGCATCAAAATGCCGTTGTCGTATTCGGCTTTGACCATGAAATCCCCATGGACGTCCCAAAGGCCACTTCTGGGGAATTCGGCCACTGCTTCCAAATACCTTGGTCCGGTGAGTTCTGTATCCATTCCCCATGCAGCAGAATCAAAATGATGCTGCCCCCAACCGGTAATCATTCCCGCTCCGTATTGTTCGAGCCTCAGCCAGCCTGGTCTGCCATAGCCTTCCTGAGGATGTACTCCTATTTCGGTATAAGGAACTTCCGGAGTAGAGCCCAGCCACATTTCGTAATTGAGATTTTTGGGAACAGGCATAATCGGGGCAACGGGCCCGGAAGGATCACCTGGAAGACCTATTTTCACAGTATGCAATTTACCGATCCTACCGTTTCGCACCAGCTCGGCAGCTTTGCGAAATTGCTCACTCGAACGCTGTTGTGTTCCCAGTTGTAAGATTACTCCTGTTTTATTTACTACCTCAACCAGTTGTCTACCCTCTTTGATGGTCAATGAAGTAGGTTTTTGCAGGTACACATGCTTGCCTGCAAGTGCCGCCTCCATAGCCGGCTGGGAATGCCAGTGATCTGGCGTACTTATAACTACTGCATCGATATCTGGTTGTTGGAGCATCTCCCGATAATCTCCGAATTGCTTCACGTCCAGATATGGACTTCCCATCTTCTTGGTATAATAATCTTCCACATATCGCTTTCCTTCAAGCATACGCTTTGAATCCAAATCTGATACTGCCACGATTCGGGCTACTTCATGGCGCCATACTCCGGGCAAATCGTGATCCCGGGCAATTCTGCCACAGCCGATTTGACCGATGTTGATTTTATTGCTGGGTGCATTTTTTCCAAAGACCGAAGCAGGCAAGATCGTCGGAAACCCCAAGGCGGTAGCAGTCAATGCAGTGTTTTTGATAAAATTTCTCCGTTTCATATGTTTATGATTATTATAAGTGGGCCGCATAGAATCTCGCATGGTCGCCTTAATAGGTAAAGGGACATGTCAATGTATATCTTCTATGATCTGCTTGGTTTCATGATTTTTTTTGCGTGTTATTTGACAAAAGCCTTCCAGTAAGCATCTGCTTCCTCAGGCGTAAGCTCTCCATCAAAGACTATCATTCGGTATTTTAATACATACTCTTTATTTTGTTCCAATGCCCAGGATTCATGTCGAATCGGGCAGAATTCGATAAAAACATTGCCCAGGCCCTGATATTGGCCAATTGGCCAAACCCGCAATGGCTCAGGATGGGATTTATTGGTATTGTGACTAAGAAAAAGAATTCCACTTTTTCCTTCATTGGCATCCGTTTTTCCCTGGACGATGATCCACCTGGCCTCCGTTCCATCAGCTGTTCTCCGGTCATGACCTTCAGAAGTCAGGATGCTGCTATTGGCATCTCCCCAATCTTCCGTGGCTCTAAACCCAATTCCGCCCCCATATCGATAATCATCCAAAAGAATCCCACCCTTCAGTGGGGTCCTGATCTTGCTGGTATAATCTACAGAGTAACGTCCATTGTCTTGGGGTTTGACTTTGATTCGGAGATCCTCCAGAATAGCCAGTCGCTCCTCTTCCGGGGCAGTGAGATCAATGTGATTTTGTCTGACATTCAGTTCGGCAGCGCCACCAGCCTCCTTCATGGATAAGATCTTTCCAAAGTCCACCCGGCCTTTTTTATCTGCCAAATTCCAAAAGTCAACCTCTCGGCCACCAATAGTAGCTCTAGTCCATGGACCCCAGATTCCATAATGATGGTAATGGTCTTTGGGTTGGATCCGGCTCAGAATCTGACCAGAGGGGGAAGCAATTGGATGAATAAAACCTGATTTCTCATACGCCTTTTGGACCCCTTCCGGTACCTTGGCAATTGCTGTCTGATAAGTCAATACTACCTGATTACCGAAAATGAAATCCACCCCATTTTCATTCTTTTTCATATTTACGCTTTGCGCGATCGTTTCCGTAGAAAGTAGCAGCAAAATAGCCAGGCTGGCAAAATATGTTTTGCAAATCATACAAATTTCAGGTTATTGGGTGCAATGTTTTAAAGTTATCGAAATTCCAAAAAGAACATCCACCATTCAGCATTCAAAACCCATGAAGCAGATCATTTTCTACGCAATCGTTTTCTTTACATTCAGCTCAGCCGCCATCGGTCAAAGTTTAAATGAAGTTCCGTTGGATGAAAATTGGAAAGAAATGATCCGAAGCCTCGCACCAGAAAAGGCTTCCTTTGATTTTAAAAAGAAAAAGAAAATCCTGCTGTTTTCACTTCACACCGGGTTTACGCATTGGGTAAAGCCACACACTTCGGAGATGATCAAAATCCTGGCGGAAAAATCCGGAGCCTTTGAAGTTTTCGAAAGCACCGACCTTGCGATGATGGAAGCTGATTCATTGGCTCAATTTGATGTATTATTCTTAAACAATACGAATTCTAAACCTAAGTATAGAAATCTGTTTATAGATCAATTGTCAGAGACCACTGATATGGATAGCATTTCGCTTTGGAATAAAGCCCTTCTCCTAGAGGAAAATATCGGGAAGTTTGTGCGTAAAGGCGGAGGACTATATCTGATCCATGGCGCGAATACCACTTTCAATAATTCGATGGAATTCAGCAAATTAACCGGAGGAAGCTTTGATTACCATCCCCCTCAGCAGAAGATTCAAATCCGCTTGGTAAATCCAAATCACGCACTGGTGAAAGCATTTCCTTCGGAGGGCTTCAGCCATATTGATGAGCCCTATTTTTACAAAAATGCCTATACAGATCTGGATTTTATGCCGCTTCTTTATTTCAATAATTCAGAAATAACAAATCAGAAAAAAGGGCAAGAATTGAATTCAGGAATCACTTATGTGGCTTGGATTAGGAAAGAAGGCAAGGGCCGAGTCTTTTATTGTGCTCCTTCACATAATGCGCAAAGTTTTGAAAATCCCGATTTGCTGCAATTTTACTTAGATGGCTTACAATATGTAGCCGGAGATGTGGACTGTGATGAAACTCCACTCAAAAAATAACAGCTACAGCTTTATTCCTTTCAATCCTCCTGACCACTTCGGGCATCTATCAATTCCCGCATCAATTTTCGCTCGCGTTCGATGCTATTCATTTTATGTCGGTCAAAATCAGTCTGCAGATTAGCCAATCGATCGATTGAATCCTTCGTTTGTTTGCGATTCCTGGAATTCAAAAAAGCCAAAATCACACAAGCCAACATAAAAATAATGGTAGTGATGATCCATAACCAAGTATAATCCGTTGCTATTCCGGCCAGTTCGGAGGAAGTGGCCTGGAGGCCCTCTTTTTCAATATAGACAGTATCTATCCGCTCGATCGCTTGAGGAGACTGTACCGAAAGCTTCTCTGAAATAACTGTAGTTATATCCTTTTTCAGCCTCTCCAAATCCGAATTCCGAATAATAAAATAGCCACTTGAATTTGCTGCTGGCTGAAATAAAGTATCCATGGATTGAATTACCGAAGAAGCCCGGGAAGAAGAGGTTGAATTATCCTGGGCATAAACTGATGGTAATGAAAAAATTAATATCCACAGTAGTGCATGGATCCGAAGGAATTGAGGATTCATTCTAATTTGGTTTTAAATATGTTATGATATTCAGGGTGAGATATTTAAACATAGTCAAAATCTTAATTTTAAAAAAATTAATTTATCGTTACTTTAAGTTTAAGGATTTTTCGTTCAATGAGTCGGCATCAGACTGTGAAGAACAGCCTCCGCAGCAAGTCTTCCGGAAGTCATTGCTGCATTCACTGATCCATTGAGCAAATAGTCTCCAGCCAGAAATACATTTTCCAGGATCTTCATCTCAGTGAAAAAAACCTCATGCCTCATATCCTCCACGGTAGGCAGTGCATAAGGAATCTCGTAGGTCTTCAAATGTTTGAAATACTCAGCTTTTACACCTGAGATCCTTTCCAATTCTGCCTGTGCCGCTTTGATCAGATCCTTTTCAGACAGATTGTGGTCCAATACGGTCACAGAAAGTAATGCCCTCCCACTGCTGCTGTATTCTTCAGATACGTCACTCATGAATACAATATTGTTCAACAGATGGCCATCGCCGGGAATCAAACCAATCATAGGTCTCGCCATGAAAGAACGCTGTGTCGTAAAATAGAGATTGGTGACATGCTTTGGCGGGGCGAATTGTCCCTGTAGCTGAGGAAGTACCCAATCTGGCTGGCAGCTAATAATAATCCGGTCGGCCTCCAAAACATCCCCTCTCTCCAGATGAATCTCCTGGCCCTTTACCTGAGCCACCTTGGTATTGAAATAGAGCTGTGTCTTACTCAACTGACTTCTCAGCATACTGGGAATCTCTCCCATGCCCTTTGCCGGAACAGCCGCATTCCCAATCGAGAACATCTTAAATACAAACTCAAACATTCTGGAAGAGGTATTCAAATGCGGTTCGAGGAAAATCCCTCTAAAAAATGGTTTAAAGAAATAAGTGATTATTTTATCTGAAAATCCGTAATCCTTGAGGTACTGCAATGTTGGCTTGGATTCAGAATTAAAAATCTCTTCGATAGATTTCTTTTTGAGAGTTTGGGTAAGGGAAAGCATTTTCACCTTATCCAACAGTGATCCTACTTTTGAAAAAGCCATCCCCACGATTTGAAGTGGATTACGAAGTGGATCGGTGATCAGAAAAGACTCATCCTCATCGAGGATTACTGCTCCCGGTTCAAAATTCTTCAATTTCAATGCTCTAAAATCCAGATATTTTTTTGCCTCCGGATAAGCTGTTAACAATACCTGAAAACCACGATCCAACCTGAAACCATCCACTAAGTCGGTCTTTACACGACCACCGATGGATTCGCTCGATTCAAGAATTATCGGGGAAAATCCGAATTTTTCAAGTTCAATAGCAGCAACCAAGCCTGATATTCCGGCGCCGATGATATATATTTTTAATTCAGGTATAACTTCATTCATAATCGGATTTCTAATTTTTTATAAATTCTACTTTCTAACCTAACACACCGAAGACAGAAGGGTTTGGTAAATTTCGTTTTTAGTCTAAATTTCAGATAAGAGTAATTAGCCAAAGGATCTTTTGATGAATGGCATGCTACCAATACTAAAAAATAGTAAACTCGCATCAAAGCTCCAATTCATGAAAAACTTCCTCATTCTATTTACTCTTCTTTTCCTGATCAGTCATTCCAGTGTTTCGCAGCAATATTTCCCACCCAAAGGTGAATGGAAGAGAGCCAAACCCAGCGATTTGGGAATGGATGAAACCCGACTCAACTCTGCAATAGAATTTGCAAAAACCCATGAAAGCGATGAGAATCCCAATTTGAAAATCGCCCATTATGAGAGTGGTTTTGGTCGGGAGCCATTCGGCTATCCTGTCGGCCCCATGAAAGTAAGAGGTGCTGCTACTGGATTGATTATTTATAAGGGGATGCTCGTGGGAGAATGGGGAGATCCGTCCCGAGTGGACTTGACTTTCAGTGTTGCCAAAAGCTTTCTATCTACCACTGCCGGTCTTGCTGTAGAAGCTGGATTAATCAAGGATGAAATGGATTTGGTCTATCCTTATATGGCGCCGATCTACCCATATGATCCGGTAAAGGCCATGATGAATAAATCAGACCATATTTTTGAAGAGGATGTATTTGAGTTATTTGACACAGAGCACAATAAAAAAATCCGCTGGGATGACCTGCTGCGACAGACTTCGGATTGGGAAGGAATACTCTGGGGCAAGCCTGACTGGGGCGACCGACCATCCGAAGGAGTAAAGCAGAAGCGTGCCCGACCTCAAAATACTCCTGGATCAGTCTATGAATACAATGATACCAGGGTAAATGTCCTTGCCTTAGCTTTATTGAATGTTTGGAGAAAACCGCTTCCACAAGTGCTCAAGTCAGAAATCATGGATCCCATAGGGGCAAGTGACACCTGGAGATGGACAGGATATGAAAATTCATTCGTCATCCTCGATGGACATATCATGCAATCGGTTAGCGGAGGCTCACATTGGGGCGGAGGCATGATGCTATCTTCGTGGGATCAGGCAAGATTTGGATACCTGACCCTTCGAAATGGAAATTGGGAGGGAAAGCAATTGATCCCGGAAAGCTGGATCGCCAAATCCAAAACTCCTACTCCTGCCAATCCAGGGTATGGATTTATGAATTACTTTCTCAATAATGATCAAAAGCAAGTGCCCGCAGCTCCAAAATCAGCTTTTCTGCATATCGGAGCCGGCACCAATATGATCTATGTGGATCCTGAAAATGATTTGGTCATTGTGGCCCGATGGATTCCTAACAGCGATAAAGCGGAACTTGTGAAACTGGTACTGGAAAGCTTAAAATAGTTAAAGCGGATTTTCTGATTTTCTCCAAAATTTCAGCTTGCCTTTATTTTGTGTTTGGAATAATTCATAGGTGTCAGGTACCTCTAAAGTATCCCCGCAGTAAGTCACGATGCATGTTCCTTTTGGTAACTGATCAAATTTTGTTTTGAGGAGTTCAATATTCATTTGGTATTGGAAAAGATCCAAGCCTTGCTCTGAATCCAAGGCATCTTTGGGATTGATATTTTCTTCGAAGGAATTGAAAAAATAAAATCCATCATAAGGTCTGAAATCTAGTTGGTTTAAATCACCCTGAATAAAAGTCAGATTTTTTAATCCACTTCTTTCGGAAATTTTCCGGGAATTCTGAATCAGGTTTCTGCGCTGATCAACGCCCGTAACCTGAATGTCCGGACAGACTGCGGCAGCTACCAAACAGAATTTGCCCGCTCCAGATCCCAAATCCAGAACGGAGGTACAGCCCTGATCGCGTAAGAAGGAAATGGCTTTTTTGGCAATGTCGACCGGGGTCCAATGCGTTCCGGATACTTTGCGCGTTTTCAAAGGGTATTGAGAATCAAATTCCTCGTCAGTACATGATTTGAAATCCATGTTATTTTACTTTCAAAAAAATCAGACAATCCTCGATTCGGAATACAAATCATAAGCAGCGACCAAAACTTGGCGATGAAAGGAATTGCCATGAGCCTCGTAGTCTTGGATTTGACTTCTTTCTTCAACAAAAGCCGGGAAATAATGCTGCTCTAATTCATCCCATACGATCAGAATATAGGTATAAGGCATTTTGCTACTTCTCCCTTTTTCAAACCAGGATTCAAAAACTGATTCATCCAGAGATTTGGGAAAGTCGGGGCCTTCAAACATGGTGATGTGATTGATATTGGAAATTCTGCTGACCCAAATTACCAATTACTTTTCATGTCTTCCAAATGAATCGATTCCTCACTTGTTTTAGCACTTACAAAAGATACCTTCCGGATACTTTACCTTTTAAGCAAATCAATGGTTTTTGAAAATTTCAAAACAAGCTATTGTTTAAACTTTCAATTCTTTATTCATTTCTTCCGGATTTTCGGAGATTTTTATAATTCTCTTTGTCAAAATCATTTGAGCGAGTGCTGCTTTTTTCAGACTCCAATTATTTAAATTTAAAGTAGCTTTAACAATCACTTCTAAAAAAACCTCCCCAATGAAAGCCGTTCATATTCTATTTCCAGTACTTATCGCTTGTATTTTAGGAGCATGCGATTCCAGGTCTTCTAGAGAGTCAATCAACAATGTAGTGGATGAAAAATCCATCAGTGAAGTTTCCAGACTGAGAATTTCAGGAGTTTTCAATTTGATACTCACTCAATCTGACAATCCTTCTTTACGAATTGAAGGAGATGAAAACTTAGTTTCCAAATTGAAAGTGAACCAAAGCGGTGACTTACTCGAGTTGAAAATGGAAGAAGACCGGGAAAGCGTATTCGATAATTCAAAGCTGGATGTTTTCCTCACAGTAGGTGATCTAACAGAACTTCAGTTTGATGGAGTTGGTAATATCAAAAATGAGGGGGTGCTTCTTTTGAATGATTTCAGATTCCAGGGAGAAGGTATCGGCAATATAAAATTGGAACTGGAAGCAAAAACCATGGTGGCGGATTTTGATTTTATGGGAAATCTAACTTTCAAAGGGAAAGTAGATGAGGTAACCTTGACCAATGAAGGAATTGGGAATATAGAAGCATCGGAGATGATCACTCAAAAAATGACTTTGGTTTCTTCTGGAATGGGAAAGGTAGCCGTACACTGCAAGGGAGATCTTTCGATCACTGTCAATGGGATCGGGGCGGTCAGCTATATCGGTAATCCAAATGTGATTAAAGAAGAGATCAGCGGCCTGGGCTCAGTCAGTAGAAATTAAATAAATGGAAGAAATCAACCAATTATGATTCATAGTCTTACCTCTGCAGACCTTACCATTCAGGTTCGGCAAAAAGGAGCTGAACTTTGTTCAATTTTTTCAAATTCTACCAAAACTGAATACTTATGGCAGGGAAATCCAGAAATCTGGTCAGGTCAAGCACCTGTTCTTTTTCCGATAATCGGAGCTTTGAAAGAGGGAATTACCAGATATAAAGATGCTTCATTTGAAATTCCCAAGCATGGGTTGGTTCGGAATTCAGATCAGGTGAAGCTATTGGAAAAAACTGAAAATACGCTTCGGTTTGGGTTTAAATGGAATGAAGAAACGTTTGAAAAGTATCCGTTTAAGTTTGAATTGGAGATTATTTTCACACTTAAGGATAATGAATTGGTCGTGCACCACCTCATTCGGAATTTGGGGAAAGAGGAAATGCTGTATTCCCTGGGCGGACATCCTGCCTTCAACTGTCCCTTGCACGAGGGTGAATCCTATGAAGATTACGAGTTGAAGTTTGAGAAAACAGAAAATGCGCCTACTTGGCTCATCAATGAGGCTGGACTCCAAACAGGGAAAAGCCAACCTATGTTGAATAACACAGATATTTTAAGGCTGGAAAAAAATTTATTTGACCAAGATGCATTGATTTTCAAAAACCTGGAATCCAGAAAGGTCATATTACAACACCGGATTAAAGGCCCAATTCTCTCTGTGGAATTTTCGGATTTTGAATATCTGGGCATCTGGGCTAAGCCGGCTGCTCCTTTTGTCTGCATAGAACCCTGGCTCGGAATTGCAGATTCAAATGACGGAAATCAGCTCTTTTCTGAAAAAGAGGGAATTTTAAGCTTAGCTGCAGATCAAGAGCACCGAAAAAGCTTTTCGATTACCATTTTGGATTGAAAAATTCCCTGCTTATAGGTTGCATGCGAAGTCCGTACCCCTCCAGACTATCACTTTATCTGTGACTTCGGTTGGTTCGATTCCAGCACCGTCTTTACCCAAAGCTCCCAATATTTCTCCCTTGCAATTGTAGACAAGCGTCACTGAATTACAAAAGGGACAGCAATTTTCAACCAGAAAAACGCGATTATTTTCATAAATCGCAGCAGAAACATAAAAATAAATTCCTAGATAGGATTCATCGAGTTCATTGGTGAGTTGATTTAACCATGTCAGATTTTGGGCAGGATCTACAACTCCACAATACAAGATTGGTTCCTCCTCTTCTTTACAGGAGAAGCAAATTATCATCAAAATAACCAAAGAGAGTAAGGATTTCTTCATAGCTTCCGGAGTGATTGATTTCATTTTGCCTAAAGTAATTACGATAATTTAGGAATTTGGATATTCAATTACAGGAACCTTAGCGATTAATTCTATTTAATCCAATCAGAATAAGCCTTCTGGACCAACTCATCCCCTACTTTCTGACCGGAATATATCAAGACACTATACCTGAAGCTGACCGATTCATTTTTTTCCAGCCTGAAGTTTAATTCTTCCTTTCCAGCACTTAATGCTTTTTGTCCTAAGGGATTGGCGGCAAATAATCCATAACCCCGGGCATGCCAATAGGTAGGATATCCCGGGTTTTTAGGATGGTCAAAAATCACCACCGAAACATTCTCAGTATTGATTTTTCCGCTCAAAATCACCCAGTCTCCCCTTGTGCCCCAAACCTTGTGTCCTTCAATTCCCTCACTGCTCCGATACCATCCAGTCACTCCTTTTGTATTCATCACTGGGACATCGGTTATTTTACCTGATGCATCCGTAAATAGCTCCGGCTTGTCCGAGGGATGTTCCAACTCCCTACTCACCCGCAAACCTAGCATTCCTTCTTTATTGTCTTTAAAATCAACCGATTTACCGGCCGCAGTAAGTGTGGTAATCCGATCTATCTGGCGCTTATTTCCTTGGCCTGAAAATATAAAAACCGTATTTTCCGTAAGGAGCCGCTCACCCACCTGGTTGAG
>CAZFSC010000026.1:0-5255 GCA_964521585.1 uncultured Limnohabitans sp. | reverse complement strand
GTCAAGTGCTACTTCCAATTTTCCCTGCTTATTTCCACTTTCAAGAGCTACAATTTTCCTGTGGACAATGTGACCGTACTTACTTTTTTCCGCTTCGGGAATAGCACTTGAATTATTCCAAAAATCCAGTCCATTCACATCCCCATAATTAAACCATAATCCAATATGGTGAGGATGGTCAAATCGCTCGCCTGCACGTGGAGCAATCGGAAATCCCCTGGTGATCGGAGCGGATTTGGCAGTTAAAATCGGATACAAAACGGGCTTTTCCAGACTGTCAGGAAAAATATATGCTGTAAAAAACACATCGTCAATCAGGACTTTGACTTGCTTTGACTGTTCGTCCAATATCAGTTCAATCCTATTTTCTTTTATTTCAATCCCCGAATTCAAAAGATTGGTTTCCAAAATAAAAAAAGGACTCACTGAAATAAATCCACTAATAGTTACAAGTAAAAGAAGAGAAATTTGACTTTTAAACATCGGTCAAGAATTTGGATAGCTGGTAAATGAAATGCTCAGAATTGAGGTCAAGGCATCAATTATCCGGAAGTAAGTGCTTTGAATAAGCTCAATTGCTCCCTCAATGCAGCAATTTTATCTTCAGGCTCTGTTCTGGCCTCCAACAGAATCCACCCTTCGTAATTGATCCCCTTGAAAAGTTCAAACAGTTCCCCATACGGATATTGATCGTCCTGAAGTTCACGCACATGGACTGTGTCGCCAAACCACTTTTTCACCATATTGAAATTCTCTTTCAATCCCGGCGGAAGCAAGTCTTCCTGATTACAATTCCAGCAGATTTTGACATTGGATTCTGTCACCTGGTCAAAAATCCGCCTCATATTTGGTAAATTCTGAGTAAGATTTCCATGCACCTCCACGCGGATCAATTGATCAAAATCCTGGGCAAATTTCCCGATTTCATTGAATGATCTGGCTATTTGGGAGATTGTTATCTCCTCATCGATTTGACTGGGGAGGTTGTTGGGTTTGACCTTGATTCCGGTAGCTCCTATATCCGCACAGAGTTTGATATAGCTTTTCGTCTGTTGGATATTTTTTTGCAAAACTGCAGGATCGGGACTATGGTATTCAAAATTGCTTCCATACCCCAAACAAGTGACGGGACTCGCCTCAAATCGTTTTTTCACCTCTACCCTTTCCAATGTATTGAGGTTTATTTCCACACCGTGCGCATGCTCGGTCCGGAGCTCAACCCCCAGCACCCCCGTGGCTTCACAATTTTTTATCAACGTCGGGAGGTTCCAGTCTTTTCCCCACTGGTATGTCACCAATCCGAATTTCATCCTGGATAATACGGTGCTGGAAAATGCTTCCACTGAAAAAGGCATGGCAGCCAAACCTAAACTGGCAGCAATACTCTTTTGCAAAAATTCTCTGCGTGAATCATTCATCGGAATTGAAAGCTTATAAAGGGGATTGATTTTCTGTCAAACATTTTTTGGAACTACATATCCGGCGCGATAGTCTCTGGTTAATAATTTATCCGCTTCAGCATCCTTGATGAATCGCTCATTTTTGCCATCAATTTTCAAATCCCTTCCCAATTGATAGGAAATATTTGCCATCAGCGGGAGGGCCGAAGAGAGATGTCCCGCTTCGATATCGCAATGAAGTTTATCATTTCCATTTCTGATTGCATCCAGGAAATTGGCATAATGCTCTGCACCTCCTGGCGCTGCCATCAAGTTATTGGTCGGAGCAACTGTTTCTTGCTGCTTTTTGGATTGTGCAAATGGCTCCTTTTCATTTTGACGAAAAGCCTTCCAAGTACCCCCATCAATTTCCAGATAGCCATCTGTTCCGTAAAATATATTCCCGATAGCAATACCCAAGCCTGCCTCTCCATTGGTATATCTTCCACGGGTTTCAAATTCGAGAACTTTTCCGTCTGCATATTTAAAAATCGAGGTCTGTGTATTTGGAGTTTCCTGTGAACAATCTTTTGGATCGATGCCATAGATCCCTCCAGTGGAATAGACTGAAACCGGATGCTCATTTTTATTCATTCCCCACCGGGCCACATCGAACTGATGCGGGCCTTGATTGCCGGTGTCGCCATTACCCGTATCCCAATGCCAATGCCAGTTGTAATGCACCTTCTTTTCATTGTATGGAATTATTGGAGCAGGGCCTCGCCAGTATTCGTAGTGCAAAGACGAAGGTGGGGCGCTGTCTGCTACTCTGCCAAAGGAGCCTCTTGGCTTATAGCATAAGCCTCTGGCCATGTACACCTCCCCAATTCCTCCCTCATGTAGAAATTTGATCGCTTCCATCACATTGGCTATGGATCGATTCTGAAAACCCACCTGCACCCTTCGATCATACTTCCTGGCTGCTTCGATCATTTTTCGGCCTTCAAATACATTGTGGCTTGCAGGCTTCTCTACGTAGACATGTTTTCCTGCCTGACAGGCCCAAATCGTTCCCAAGGCGTGCCAATGATTCGGCGTAGCAAATGAAACGGCATCGATTTCAGAATCCTCGAACACTCTTCTCATATCCCATTCAGTCATCGGGGTGAGTCCAGTCTTTTCAGCTACGATTTTCGATTTTTCCGGAAAATAATGTTCATCAGCATCACAGAGGGTCTTCAATCTGACATTCCGGTTATCCTTAAGTGCACACCATTGGTTGATGTGGTTGGTTCCCTGGCCTCGTATTCCGATTACAGCCAGATTGATCCGCTCGTTGGCCCCTTTGATTGAAGCGTAAGATTTAGCACTCATACTTAATCCTGCCATCGCGATGCCCGCAGTTCCAAGCAGACTTTTCTTGATAAATTCTCGTCTTTGGGTCATTTTAGGTTGGGTTTACTGGTTGATGAATGGTTTACTTGAAGATTTTTTGAAATGATCTGTAATATTTATTCAAAGAAGAATCTGGTATTTTGAATTCTGCCATGCCCGTAATTGATTGATGAATACTCCACGATCTTAAAGGCCCAATGGCATTGCCTGAAAAGCCAGAATTTGCTTTAAATTGACACATTTTAACAAAGGCTGACTAGCTGGTTATATTTAAGAAAATCAGGTCTTTATTTCAATCAAGAATGTCATTCAAGCTAGTATTCTCCTTTTGGTTTTCAAAGTGATTTTTGAGGGACAGGAAGGAAATTATGCAATCGATTCCGAATTTCTTGATCTGTTTATCTGAGGTAATTTATCACTGTTTAAGTCGATATTCATAAATATCACCATTAAAAGTGATAATTTTATTTATCACCATTTTTAGTGATATTTTGATTTATCACCATTTAGATGGACATTAGTCCCATGATAGCATTGATCACCGGAGATATTATCAATTCGCGCCAAATCCTGGATCAGGGATTTTGGTTAAACCCGCTTAAAAAATTACTCGGAAATTGGGGTTCGCATCCTGGCAATTGGGAAATCTTTCGGGGAGACAGTTTCCAACTGGAAATCCAAAATCCCGCTGATAGTTTATTGGCAGCATTTCAGATCAAAGCCTTGCTCAAAAGTTTAAGTTTGCCGGACCAGACTAAAAGAAGTTCCCCTGTAGATGTCCGGATGGCCATAGGAATCGGCGAGAAAACACATCAGGCAGATCGAATCTCAGAAAGCAATGGAGAGGCATTTGTCAGGTCAGGGGAAAAATTTGAACAACTAAAAGGAGAAATGATTACCCTAGCTGTCAATTCACCTTGGGAGGAGTGGAATAAAGAAATAAATCTTTATCTCAGACTGGCAGCTATCCCGATGGACAGCTGGTCCATTTCTTCAGGCGAACTGATGCTGGAAATGCTGATCAACCCAGACCGAAAACAAGCTGAAATCGGAGAAGTATTACAAATCAATCAAAATTCAGTCAGCAAACGCTACAAGGTTGCCAACGGTGCGGAAATTTTGGCACTGGAAAAACTTTTTAGAAAAAAAATCAAATCCATGTTGTAATGGTGGTGCTAATAAAACTCCTACTGGCACATTTGATCGGAGACTTCCTACTCCAGCCCGAAAGTTGGGTGAAGGAAAAAGAAAAGCGGAAACAATATTCTCCGAAACTTTATTACCATGTGCTGATCCATGGCGCGTTGGTAATGCTGCTCTTATGGGATTTCAGCTTATGGCCTTTGGCTTTGAGCCTAACTTTGGCCCATTATGTCATCGATCTGCTGAAACTGACCCTTCAAAGCCGAACTACTAAAACAACTTGGTTTGTAGCAGATCAGGCCCTACACCTACTCAGTATTTTGTTGATCTGGATCGCTTTTACCTCAGTGTCAATTGACCTGAGACAGTTCTTTTATGATCCCGAAGTGCTTGCCTTAATCACTCTGGTCTTTTTTCTCACTCAGCCTTGCTCGGTGATCATGGCTAATCTGCTTAAAAATTGGGCGGATTCCATTCCCACAGCCGCCGATAAGTCACTTCGCAATGCAGGAAAATACATTGGAATTCTAGAACGGCTCTTTGTTTTTGGATTCATACTCACCGGTCATTGGGAGGCAGTGGGATTTTTAATCGCCGCCAAATCAGTGTTTCGATTTGGAGACCTTCGTAAATCAAAAGAGCGAAAACTGACCGAATACATCTTGATCGGTACATTGCTCAGTTTTGGAACTGCGATCCTATCCGGGGTACTATTTCAATTTATTACTGCGATTTCATGAGCCCAAACCATATTCTGGATTCGATCCGGATCAATTTCTCGCCTAGCGATCTCCTGGCATTGAATCTTGCACTCGCATTGATCATGTATGGAGTTGCACTGGATTTACGGTTTGAAGATTTCAAATATTTATTTAAAAATCCGAAGCCATTCTTTCTGGGGGTATTTGCCCAGTTTTTTTTGCTGCCGTTTCTGACCTGGTCACTGGTGTCAGTACTCCAGCCACCAGCCTCAGTTGCTTTGGGAATGTTTTTGGTCGCAGCCTGCCCGGGAGGTAATGTCTCCAATTTTCTGAGCAGTTTTGCCGGGGGAAATACAGCGCTTTCTGTCAGTTTAACAGGTTTTTCAAGTATCCTTTCAATCGTGTCCACACCCCTGAATTTTACAATTTGGGCAGGTTTTTACGGGCCTACTTCCAGTCTGCTTCGGGAGATCAGTATTGATTATTCAGATGTCCTGTTTACTGTAGCATTGATTCTGGGGCTGCCATTGATATTGGGTATTCTTACCCACCAATATTTTCCTGCGATTGCCAGAAGAGCTTCCAAAATACTAAAACCGCTCAGTATCTTGATTTTTGTGATTTTTGTAGTGATCGC
>CAZFSC010000025.1:26711-30374 GCA_964521585.1 uncultured Limnohabitans sp. | reverse complement strand
GACTTTTGAGCAAATTCAGAATTGATATAAGCTTCTTCAAAGCCCAGCTTCTCCTGTGCTCCTTCTGTCCCAAGTCGTTTGCCATTCCACATTTCTGAACGGGGATCCCTGTCCTGCACAAATATGAGTTCATCTGTATCCTTTCCGTTGACTTGTCGTTTTTCGCTGTAAATTACCAAGACTGCATTGGGCTCCCGGAATCCGGTGAGGTAAAAGAAATCCGTATCGGGATGATAGATGTAATCCACATCGTTATTGCGGTTTTTTACGGGATTGTTGAAGAAAACCGCCACCGTATTCGGAGGCATCAATTTTCGCAACTCATCCCTACGCCCTCGATGCCAATCTGAGCTCAATCCATTTTCAAAAAAAGACTGAGAAAATACTGTCCCCGATATCAGTATTAGGAGTGTTATCCAAACTATTTTTTTCATATAGAAGTTGAAGAATGCGTATCCAATGTCTGATCTTTTGGCCATTTAACAAAGACTTAATCCTTTGATTGGTTCAGATCGTTATCTTTGAGCAACAAACTTTTGAAAAATATGAAGAGAATTTGGGGAGTTTTGATCCTTTTCACAATCACTTTAGGCATTTCCAACGCACAGGTTAATGAAGGCAAGCCAAAGTTAATCGTGGGAATTGTCGTCGATCAGATGCGTCAGGAATACCTTACTAAATATGCCGACCGATATGGTGAGGATGGATTCAAGAGATTGATGAAAGATGGCTACTTGATGAAAAATGGCCATTACAATTATGTCCCTACTTACACAGGTCCCGGTCATGCCTCAGTTTACACCGGAGCAACTCCGGCTACTCATGGGATCATCAGCAACAGCTGGTATGTAAAAAGTACTGGCAAATTCATCTATTGTGCAGGTGATTCGACCGTAAATAATATTGGCGGTACTCCCGGTAATGGACAAATCAGTCCTCGGAATCTTCTCACTACCACCATTACCGATGAATTGAGATTTGCCACCAACAAACGGTCAAAAGTAGTCGGGGTGGCCATCAAGGACCGAGGAGCAAGTTTACCTGCCGGGCACTTGGGCGACGCCTATTGGTTTGATAGTGAAAATGGAGAATTTATGACTTCGAGTTATTATCATTCCGAATTGCCTGAATGGGTCAAAGCTTTCAACGCTAAAAAAGTCGTCGATAAATACCTGGACCAAACCTGGAATACTCTCTACCCGATTGATACCTATACCCAGAGCATCGCAGACGATAATCCGTTCGAAGCGCCTTTTATCGGTAAAGACAGCCCGACTTTCCCATATAACCTGGCGGAACTAAGGGAAAATAACGGAGGTCCAGGATTGATAGCTTCTACTCCTTTTGGCAACAACCTGACACTAGATTTTGCCATTGCTGCCATCGAAGGGGAAAAGCTAGGAAAGGGTGATGAGACCGATTTTCTTGCGCTGAGCTTTTCCTCACCGGATTATATTGGACACCGTTTCGGACCCACATCCATCGAATTGGAAGATAATTACCTCCGACTGGATCAGGATATAGCAAGACTGCTTAACTATCTGGATCAAAACTACGGCAAAGATCAATATTTGATTTTCCTCACTGCTGATCACGGAGTGGCAGATGTGGCAACTTACATGGAATCGGAGAAAGTCCCTGCGGGAAATTTGAACGTCTCGTACATCACTGCACAACTGAAAGGATATACGTACGCTCAATATGGAGAAGGAGACTGGATACTGAATGTATCCAATGAGCAGGTATTTCTCAATGAAAAGTTAGCCCGTGAAAAAAAGGTGTCCATCTCCGACCTGGAGGAAGAACTGGCCATTTTCCTATTGAGATTTCGGGGAATCAAAGAAGTGTACTCAAGTACCACTATGAGAACCTCTTCCTTTGCCGAGGGACGTGCCCACCTATTGCAGAACGGATTCAACCACAAAGCTTCTGGCAACCTTCTTCTGATTTTGGAACCAGGATGGTTAACGGGAGGTCCAAGAGGAACTTCCCACGGCACAGGATTTAGCTATGACACGCATGTGCCGATCTTATTCTACGGTTGGAATGTAAAAGCAGGATCTAGTACTCGCTATGCAACAATTACAGATATTGCCCCTACCCTTTCGATGATGCTTGGTATTAGACTTCCAAATGGAGCTACAGGCCAGCCTATTCAGGAAATATTGGACTAAAATGGCCCAAATCAAAAAAAGACCAGAATTTATCGTTCTGGTCTTTTGCATTTACAAACCAATTGAACCTTATTCCGTCCAGCTCATTGGATATTTTTCATCTACAAACTCCAGTGCATCTGTAGTAATCTGAAGAGATTTGAAGGTGTCGAGCATGACAGCATATTCATGCGTTTCTTTTGCACCTATGGATTTCTCCACTGTTCCGGGATGTGGACCATGTGGCAATCCTCCCATGTGAATCGTAAATGAACCACGATCAATTCCCTTTCTGCTCATGAATTCTCCTTCAGCATAATATAATACTTCGTCGGAATCAATATTGGAATGATTGTAAGGAGCTGGGATCGATAAAGGATGGTAATCGAATAACCTTGGCACAAATGAACAGATCACAAAACCCCAAGCCTGGAAAGTTTGGTGTACTGGAGGTGGCTGGTGAATTCTTCCGGTAATGGGTTCAAAATCAAAAATAGAAAGTGCATAAGGATATAAATACCCATCCCATCCTACGATATCCAAAGGACTATGCCCATAGGAATATTGGTGAAGCATACCCTGCTTTTTGATCTGAACGAGGTAATCCCCTTTTTCCTTTTCCACTTTCAACTCATGAGGGGGTCTGATATCCCGTTCACAATAGGGAGAATGCTCAAGCAATTGTCCTACCTCATTGCGATAGCGTTTGACAGTCTCAATCGGGCCCTTAGATTCAATGACCAATAGTCTCAGTGGTCCTTCTTCCTTGAATTCAAACCGATAAATGGTAGTTCTAGGGATCACGATGTAATCTCCTTTTCTGACCTCAAGCACTCCAAATTGCGAATACATCACTCCTTCCCCGTCGTGGATATAAATAAGTTCATCCCCATCCGCATTCTTGAAGTAGTAATCCATCTTCCGATTTTTGGGAGTACAGATTCCCATCATCACATCGTTATTCATCATTAGAATCCTACGGGCAGAGAGATAATCCTCACCGGTAGTCTCTACGCCCGAGGTTTTCAGATGAGTTTGTTTCAATCCATGCTGATCTGCCACTTTCCAGTCAAAAGGCTTGGGCTCACCAACGGACTTTACCTCATTGGGATTGTAGATATGATACATTGTGGAATATATTCCGGAAAATCCTTTGGAACTGACCAACTCTTCTTTGTAAAGACTTCCGTCAGGCTGTCTGAACTGTGTATGTCTCTTGGGAGGAATGGATCCTAACTTATGGTAATATGCCATTTGATTTGGGTTTATATTGGCTCTAAATTACGAATAATGCCTGAAGCTCTAAAATTTGAATCAAGCCTTTTTGTACTTTGAGTATTTAACCCTTGCACCCTCCTGAAGTTTATGTAATTTCAAATGTGTGAAAATCTTACCCAATCAAGATCTTCAGAGGCAATGGACAGCCATGTGAGATTCTAGGTGCTTATAAACTCTCTGAAAAGAAAATTTAAACCTTAGGAAATCGGGCACGAGGACGGTACAATGAGAT
>CAZFSC010000025.1:7234-26611 GCA_964521585.1 uncultured Limnohabitans sp. | reverse complement strand
CAATATAAACCCTATGAAAAACCTTTTGATTCTCTTTTTTTTCCTGATGGCTAGCTCGCCGGCTTTTACCCAACAAAGTAAAAATGCCAAGCTGATCTGGTCTGATGAATTCGATCAGTCAGGACTTCCCAATCCTGAGAAGTGGAGCTTCAATGTCGGTGATCATGGATGGGGGAACAATGAACTTCAATACTACACTAAGGAAGATTTGAAAAATGCCAGAGTAGAAAACGGGCATTTAATCATTGAAGCCCATGCTGACAAAACGCATCCGAAAGGCTATACTTCGGCGCGTCTTGTCACTAAAGGAAACGCAGCCTGGAAATATGGGTATTTCGAAATAAAAGCAAAATTACCGGAAGGAGTAGGAACCTGGCCCGCGATCTGGATGCTGGCAGAAGAGAATACTTATGGAGGCTGGCCAAAAAGCGGCGAAATAGACATCATGGAGCATGTAGGCTTCGATCCAGGAAATGTTCACGGCACAGTCCATACTGAGTCTTTCAACCATTCTATCGGGACTGATGTAGGGGAAGTTAAAAACATCCCTGATTTTAATACTGCTTTTCACGCCTACGCCATTGACTGGAGTGCCGACAAAATTGATTTCTACATTGATCAGGAAAAATATTTCACTTTTACCAAATCCTCAGACAATTATAAGGAATGGCCATTTGACCAGCCATTCCACCTTATTTTGAACCTTGCCGTCGGTGGGAATTGGGGAGGACAAAAGGGGGTAGATCCCTCTATCTGGCCGCAACGAATGGAAGTCGATTATGTGAGGGTTTATGACCGCAAGCCATTTTGAGATAGCCAACCTTGATCCTAAACCCAAAAAAATCAGCCCCAGATAATAGAAATAATTTGGGTTTAACTCTTAAAGGTCATTTATTGAAACAGCAATCACAGTAAGCAAAACTAACAACTCATGCAGGATTCGGTAAGCAAACGCAAAAAAGTCAGAGCTTTAGTAATCATCAGTATTTTACTTTTAATGATTTACGCCAAAAATCTCATCGAGCGTTCCTCTTTCAAAAAAATCAGCCAGGCCTTTTCCGAAGTATACGATGATCGACTGGTGGTCAAAGGCTATATTTTCGACATTTCTGAAAACCTTTTCAATATTCAGGGACTGATTGACCATTGTGATATTGATTACGACTATAGTAATATAATCGGAGAGATAGCCAGAAGCGAAAATGAAATTCTCTCTATCATCAAAGAGTTCGAGGAAACAAATCTGACTGATCAGGAAGCCGAATATCTGAGTGACTTCAAAAAAATTATTCAAAACGACTTGAATATAAAAAGCTACGATTTGCTTTATACAGACTCCTCGGGGGTAAATATCCAGCAGGTCAAAAAATATGATCAGATGATCTCCCGGGCTCGAATGGATCTGGAAGGGCTTTCAGAAATCCAGCTTGAAGAAGGAAAAAAAATAACGGGCAAAGCGAAATCTCTGATCAACCGCTCCCAAATCTGGGCGCAATTTGAAGTGGCTTTGCTCCTGATTATTTTGGTAGTATTCTATTTATTCCTCTTTAAAAACTTCGTTTCCACCGAAGAGACGGACCAATAAATCCGGCCCTAAAACTTAAAAACCTGCCGATTTTTAAAAATCGGCAGGTTTTTTTTTAGAATTCTAACCTAAAGCATAAGCTTTGTCTCCTTTATTGTAAGGAATACATGGATCATATCTTCCTGGTACTTCTACAAAGTTCAGTGCCTGAGTGGCTCCGATTTCGGAGGTGAAATAACCCAATACTGTAAGATCTCTTAGCATATTGATTACTTTGGCTTCCTCACCTTTGCTGGCTTTGTACTGTTCATACATTCCATTCAGGTAAGCCAATCTATCCTCTGGGGAAGCATCCACGAAATCCGAACCGTTTGCTTCATTGAATTCTTTCCTGAGTGCGTTCAATCCGTCTACAAAAGTCTTCTGCTGCTCTGCATCGTAAGTATCTTTCACCATCATCACAATGAAGGACCCTATTCCAACTGCTTTGGCACCGGGGGTATTTGTCTCTGGAATGATCGTGTCTCCTACCTCATCCAAAAAAGCAATGTCCTCTGGATTGAAGTCTAGACCTTCGATTTGATGATCAGGAGCACAGCCAGTCAGTATTGCGGTAGCTCCTATCATTGTGCCTCCCATCATTACCATCACGCTCTTGAGCGCGTCTCGTCTATTCATTACCATAGTCTTTTCTTTTTAGGATTAAAGGTTTTGCTTTTTCAGTTCTTCCACTGCGAATGCAGCTGCACGGGCAGTCAAGGCCATATAGGTCAAGGATGGATTTTGCGCTGCGGCTGAAGTCATGCAGGCACCGTCCGTAACGAACACATTTTTGGCTTCCCAAACTTGATTATTGCCGTTCAATACGGAAGTTTTAGGATCACGTCCCATTCTTGCTGTGCCCATCTCGTGAATTCCCTGTCCGAATATGTAACCGGAATCATAGGTTTTTACATTTTTGAAACCAGCTACTTCCAGCATTTCAGCTGCGTCGGCCATCATGTCTTTCCGCATATTGATCTCGTTTTCTTTGATTTCAGCATTCATCACGAGTGCTTCCATTCCCCACTTATCGGTGACGGTATCGCTCAGTCGGATGGTGTTGTCATGATAAGGCAGAATCTCTCCAAATGCAGTAAAGCCAATATTCCAAGGACCTGGCTCAGTTAGGGCTTCCTTCATTGGCGCACCAAAGTTCAGCTCAGCCACTTCTCTATTCCATCCACTTCGGCTGGCCGCTCCCTGATACCCAAATCCTCTAATGTAATCGCGTTTTTCACCATTCAAATTTCTGAATCTAGGAATGTACAGCCCTGTCGGTCTTCTGCCGAAATAATACTTATCCTCATAGCCATCTATTGTTCCATTGGCACCGAGGCGGAAATGATGATCCATGACATTGTGTCCCAATTCTCCGGAACTGGAGCCCAAACCTCCTGGCCAGACATCTGTAGCCGACCGCATTAAAATCGCTGTAGAATTAAAGGCAGAGGCACAGAGAAAAATGATTTTAGCATCATATTCCACAGTCTGATTGGTCTCAGCATCTAGGACCTCTACTCCCGTTGCCTTCTTAGTGTCTTTATCATAAAGTACTCTTCTCACGATAGACCAAGGTCTCAGCGTCAAATTGCCAGTCGCAACAGCCGCCGGCAAGGTGGAAGCTTGTGTGCTGAAATATCCTCCAAACGGACATCCGAGTGAGCATTTATTCCTGTATTGGCATCCGGCACGACCTGGAAGAGGTTGGGTAATGTTTGCCGGACGTCCAATCGTCCAAGTTCTTGCCCCTTTATAATGTTCTTTAATTCGTGCGGCCGCATCCTTTTCCACACAGTTCATCGGCATGGGTGGCATGAATTCCCCATCAGGAAGGATGTCTAGATTATCTTTGGAGCCGGATACGCCAGCAAATTTCTCCACATAGCTATACCAGGGGGCAATATCCTTGTATCTGATCGGCCAGTCCACCGCGATTCCTTCTTTAGCATTAGCCTCAAAGTCCAAATCTGCCCATCGATAAGATTGACGGCCCCATAATAAGGATCGTCCACCCACTTGATAGCCTCTGAACCAAGTAAACGGCTTCTCCTCAATGTAAGGAGACTCATCTTCGTGGGCCCACCAGTCAATATTTAATTCATTCAATACATAATCCCGTCTTAGATTGGGGTGATTCTCAAGCTGCTCTTGAGTTCGCCTTCCTCTATGCGGCACCTCCCAAGGTGGGATAGTCGCGTTATCATAATCTTTGATGTGCTCCACATTGGGACCACGCTCGAGAAGCAATACCTTCAGCCCTTTCTCTGTCAGTTCTTTAGCAGCCCAACCGCCACTAATCCCCGATCCTACAACAATTGCATCATACGATTGATTTGCCATAAATTGGTTTTTTGGTTGTTAAAATATTAAACGTCACAGACTTCTATCGCCTGCGCTAATGACCCCATTTTATCCGCAGATTTTGGAATAAACTCATGTGAAACATAGCCCTTAAAGCCAGTGTCTGCAATCGCTTTCATTATTGGGGTGTAATTAATCTCCTGATTTTCATCTAATTCATTGCGCCCCGGATTGCCTGCAGTATGATAATGTCCAAAATACTTGGAATTGTTTTGAATACTGCGAATTAAATCACCTTCATCGATCTGCATGTGATAGATATCGAAGAGCAATTTAAAGTTGTCACTGCTGATTCTTTTGCATAGCTCTACTCCAAAAGCAGATTTATCGCAGAGGTAATCCTTGTGATCCACCCTACTGTTGAGCAGTTCCATTTGAATAATAACCCCATGTTTCTCGGCTATGGGAAGTATTCTTTCCAGACCAGCCTGACAATTTTTCAAACCGGTTTCATCATCCATCCCCCTTCTGTTTCCGGAGAAGCAAATCAGATTTTTATAGCCTGCTTTGGCCACCAAGGGAATTACCTCAGCGTAATTCTTTTCGAGTTGATCATGAAATTTGGTCTCACCAAACCCATCTATCAAGCTAATCTCTGCCCCGTTGCACATGGACGAGTCCAGTCCATGTTTTTTGAGTATTTCCCAGCTTTTTGGGCCAATCAGGTCGATTCCTTTTATGCCTAATTTCTTAACCTCCTGGCAGAGTTCGTCTAAAGTGTAGTCTCGAAAACACCAGGCACAGACACCGTGATTAATATTTCCTTTGAGTACAAATGGTTTTTCTGCTTTTATTTCAAAAGAGGAAAGTGAACCTAAGGCAGCTCCACCTAGAAGCATTTTTTTGAAAGAATCTCTTCTTCCGGGATTAATAGGTTTTGTCATTCGAGGTTAATTGAGATGGGTTTATTTTTTCTTCTTTGAAAAGAATTATGAAAAATAGCAAAACCAAAACAGAAATGCCAGAAGGAATTAACCAAATTGATCTCCATTCATGATCTCCGGAAGCATTCAGGAAATGATTGGAAATCAAGCCTGCAGCCCAAAACCCAAGTAGCATTCCAATTCCATAAGTGGCCAACGTGATCAGACCCTGAGCTGATGATTTGAACTTGGCCCCGGCATGGGAATCAGTATAGATCTGTCCACTCACAAAAAAGAAATCGTAACATACCCCGTGCAATAAAATTCCCAATAGCAACATCCACACTTTTTCATCAGCGTTGCCATAAGCAAAAAAGACGTATCTGGCTGACCAGGCCAGCATCGCAACAATCAAGGTTTTTTTAATCCCAAACCGGGTAAAGAAGAGCGGCAATGCCAGCATGAATATTACTTCCGACACTTGCCCCATCGCAATTTTGCCCGTTGAGTTTTCGACTCCGATTTCGGTCAGGAAAGGGCTGACGTTCTGATAGTAAAAGGCAAGCGGGATGCAGATTAGAATTGATGAGATAAAAAAGATCGCAAAATTCCTGTGTTTCAAAAGCGACAAAGCATCCAAACCTATGAGTTCGGAAAATTTTATTTTTTCGCCCGTTTGTGCCCGGGGAGGTGTATGGGGAAGTGTGAAACTGAATAAACCCAGTATCATCGAAACAATAGATGCCATCAACCAGGTATTTCGCAACAATCCCTCTTGCAAGCCTTCCTGACTGTCCCAGGAGAAATAGCTGATCAATAGACCAGCTGCAATCCAACCAATTGTACCCCAGACTCGAATCACTGAAAATTCTTTCGCCGGATCAGTCATCTGATTGAAAGATATCGAATTCACCAAAGCCAAAGTCGGCATGAACAAAATCATATATCCCAAAAGCAATGGGAAAAAACTACCAAAATCGGTAGAGCGATACATCAAAAACATGAGCAATGCCCCAATCAGATGAATCGCCCCCAAAATCCGCTGGGCATGGAAGTATCGGTCTGCAATCAATCCCACAATAAAAGGAGCGATGATCGCACCAAAAGACTGAGTTGAAAACGCTAGGGAAATGTCCTGATCGGCAGCAAGGAGATTGGCTCCCAAAAATGTCCCCATCGTGACGTACCAAGATCCCCAGACAAAAAATTCCAAAAACATCATAAGTGATAGGCGAGACTTGGTGGCTAGATTCATAAACTCAATCAAGAGATAAATTAATGGATTGATATGCCCAAAGTTTAGAATTTGGGCTTTTTGACGTATTTTAAGGAGTTCCTTTGACTTTGTGAAGAAAGCTGGTAATTTATTTTGAATAAGCCACTCAACACCCGTTGCAGCTACTAATCATTTATTGCCTCTTTTGTCTGAATTTTTGAAGGAAATTAACGTAAAAATCAATTATTTCAAGATTCAATTCTGAATCAAAAAGTCTTTTTATACTATGTCAACACCCAAAAAACTTAAACTAGGCTTAATCGGTGGTGGACCGGGCTCATTTATTGGTGCCATTCATCTCAATGGTGCACTGATGGACGGAATGTTTGAACTGGTTGCAGGAGCTTTCAGCTCCAATCCCGAAAAGTCCAAACAGCGAGGAGAGGAACTGATGCTCGACCCTAACCGCGTTTATGGATCTTACGATGAAATGTTTGCCAAAGAACTCGCCCTCTCCGAATCAGAGCGAATCGATGTGGTGGCCATCGTGACTCCTAATAACGTGCATTTTGATCCGGCAGTAAAAGCCTTGAAAAACGGATTTCATCTGGTCTTGGATAAACCACTGACGCTCAATTACCAAGAAGCCAAAGAGCTTTACAGTGTAGTAAAAGCCTCCGATAAAAGGTTTTTGCTAACCCATACTTATTCTGGCTATCCAATGATCAAGCAAGCCAAGCAGATGATTGCAAATGGAGAAATCGGTAAAGTGAGAAAAATCTATGTCGAATACCCTCAGGGCTGGCTCTACAAATTGTTGGAATCTGAGGATAATAAACAAGCCGAATGGCGCACCGACCCAAAACGCAATGGGCTGGCAGGATGTATGGGTGATATCGGAACCCACGCTTTCCACATGGCCGAATATGTATCCGGTGAAAAATTGAAAGAGCTTTGCGCTGATCTCTACATTAAAGTGCCCGGAAGACCGATAGACGATGATGGCGTAGTGCTGATGCGGTTTGAAAATGGAGCCTCTGGTGTACTCATGGCTTCCCAGACCGATACCGGAACAGAAAATAATCTGAAAATCAGAGTATACGGCGAAAAGGGTGGACTAGAATGGGAACAAGAGCTCAACAATACCTTGGTAGTCAGGTGGCCTGAAGGTCCGGATCAGGTGTATCGGGCAGGTTCTGGCTATTTGGGATCGCTGGCAAATGAGAACACCCGAACTCCTGCAGGGCATCCCGAGGGTTACATTGAGGCTTTTGCAAACCTGTATCGCAACTTTGCACGATGCATTTACGCAGACCGCGCTGGCGAAACGCCTAAACCGGAATGGGAGGACTATCCAGGTGTGGAGGACGGAATCCGTGGAATGGCTTTCATCGATCATGTCTTGAAAAGCAATGATTCCGATCAAAAATGGACTCCTTTCATCGTAGAAAAATAATTCTTGAACCTATAAATAATTTTAAAAATGAAAACCATCAAAGGACCAGCAATATTTTTGGCACAGTTTGCCGATGATTCAGCGCCCTTCAATAATCTGAAAAACATCTGTAACTATATGGCTGACCTTGGCTATAAAGGAGTACAGATCCCTTCTTGGGATGCCAGAATGATCGACCTTCAAAAGGCTGCAGAAAGTAAAACCTATGCCGACGAGATCGCTGGCACGGTAGCTGAATCGGGAATGGAAATCACCGAACTCTCCACTCATCTCCAGGGACAGTTGGTAGCTGTACATCCTGCTTACAATGAACTTTTCGATGGCTTTGCACCAGCTAATCTGAAAGGAGACTTAAAAGGCAAATCCGAATGGGCTACCCAGCAATTGAAATTTGCGGCAAAAGCCTCCCATAATCTGGGTCTTAAAGCCCATGCTACATTCTCCGGCGCGTTGATGTGGCATACCGTTTACCCTTGGCCACAGCGTCCTGCAGGATTGGTGGAAACCGGGTTCACAGAATTAGCAAAGCGCTGGTTGCCTATCCTGGATGAATTTGATTCCCACGGCGTCGATGTCTGCTATGAGTTACATCCCGGAGAAGATTTGCATGATGGGATTACGTTTGAGATGTTTTTGGATAAGGTGAATGGTCATAAGCGAGCCAATATTCTCTATGATCCAAGTCACTTTGTCTTACAGTGCCTGGATTATTTACAATTTATAGACTTCTATCATGATCGGATTAAGATGTTCCATGTGAAAGATGCAGAGTTCAATCCTACCGGAAAGCAAGGAGTTTACGGCGGATTCCAAGGTTGGGTAGAGCGGGCCGGAAGATTCAGATCACTGGGAGATGGACAAGTTGATTTTGGAGGAATTTTTAGTAAACTTTCGCAATACAATTACGATGGATGGGCAGTACTAGAGTGGGAGTGCGCCATCAAGCATCCAGAACAAGGTGCAGCAGAAGGAGCTCCATTCATTGATGCTCACATCATAAAGGTGACAGAAAAAGCCTTCGATGATTTTGCCGGAACCGGGGCCGATGAGGCGTTTAATAAAAAAATATTAGGCATTTAAAACTCAATAAATAAACGACAAATGAAAAAAAACAAATTATTTAATGTGGGAATGATTGCTTTGGTCGGATTGACCTTTGCTTGTGGAGGAGGAGATAAAACCGGGGAAACTGCAGAAGTGGAAGCTCCTGTAGCACCGGCAGTAGAAATCACACTGGAAGAAATGTATGCAAATGATCCTATTTATATCAAAGGATTGGCAAAAGTAAAAGCTTCCGATTGTACTTCTTGCCATATGGTAGAGCGTAAAATTGTGGGTCCTTCCTATGCTGATGTAGCTGCCAAATATGAATTAACCGAGGAAAACGTCAGTATGCTTGCTACAAAAGTAATCGAAGGTGGCGTAGGTGTCTGGGGAGAAATCCCAATGCCAGCTCACCCAGGGCTGAGCGAAGAAGATGCTAAAGACATGGTTAGATACGTGTTACTTCTTAAAAAATGAATAAAAAATACGTAGTAGCCAGCCTACTTGCCGCTGTGATGATGGCTTGTTCTGGCGAAAAAAACACCTCTGAAAAAGAAGAAGTGAGTATTGCCTCCACACCGCAGGATGAATGGATCAGTCTATTTGATGGGGAGACTTTCAAAGGCTGGCATAAATACGGCGGAGGAGAAGTAGGCAAAGCCTGGAAAATTGAAGATGGTACAATCTATCTAGATGCTGCAAACAAGGACGGATGGCAGACAGGTGATGGCGGAGATATCGTGACTGATGAAGAATTTGAGAATTTCCATCTAAAATATGAATGGAAAATCGCTCAAAACGGAAACAGCGGGGTAATCTTCTTTATCAACGAGTCGCCTGAATACCAATATCCTTGGCAGACTGGACCCGAAATGCAAGTACTCGACAACGAAGGCCATCCAGATGCTAAAATCATAAGCCATCGGGCTGGGGATTTGTATGATTTGATTGTGAGCAGTGAAGAAACCGTAAAACCTTATGGTGAATGGAATCAGGCTGAAATTATCGCTAACAACGGCAAACTCGATCTGGTACTTAATGGAACGACCATCGTAAGTACCACGATGTGGACACCGGAATGGGAAGCTTTGATTGCTGATAGCAAGTTTAAGGACATGCCCGGTTTCGGAAAATTCAAGAAGGGGAAAATTGCCCTTCAGGATCACGGAGACCTGGTTTATTACAGAAATATTGTCTTAAAAAAGCTGTAAACAGGAGTATCAAAAGAAGAGGCCTCGATAATTCGAGGCCTTTTTTTATAGTCGGGTTACGTTGTCTTTTTTGACAAAAGCCGATTTTTCCTTCCATTCGATTTCAAACCAATTATCCTTAGAGGATTTAATCTTCACCCGATGACCAGGCTCCACTTGTTCCACCAATTCTCCTCCAGCGGTAGGCTTAGAGACAATGATTGTGGGACTGGAAGTTATCAAGCCGGTATTTGGCAGTACCAGAAAATTATTGGTGACGAAGATGATCAGAATTAAAAGAACAGTAAACCAATAGGTGTTTCTCGTTTCCTCAATCCTACCTGTCCACCAATTGGAAAAGATTGATCCGATAAGGAAAAGTGTCAATAGTCCTACGATGTATTCTTTATATTCAATCAGAAATAAAAGAAATCGCTGGGCATCACTCACCTCATAACCAACAAGCGTATTTTGACCGGTAAGACTCTTGATTTTGGTAATAACCTGTGGATTGGGAGCTAAATCATAATACTTACTCAAATACAAAGTGGCTTGCTCATTATCCCCGATTCCTTCTTCAATAAAGGCCATTTTGAGCAGCATGGAACTTGAATAAAGCCCCTCTTGGTAGTTTTTCCGATAAATCTCCATCGCTTCCTTATAACTTCTTTGGTTGAACAAAGAATCCGCTTTTTGAAGCTCCTTTACATCTGCCTGACAATTAATGCTTTGTATCAGAAGCACGAAAAATATCAAAAGTTTTGTTAGAAAGATTGAATTGAGGTTTGGCATTTAAATTTCAGTCGCTTATTTTTGCAGTCCAATAACGGCAATGATCTGGCAAAAAGCAAGCCTAGGGAGCCAATTTGAAAGGTTTTTGATCCTTAAATCGAGGTTAAAATTTCTGAAAAATCAGAGTATCATGATTCCGTAGCTCAGCTGGTAGAGCAATACACTTTTAATGTATGGGTCCTGGGTTCGAGCCCCAGCGGGATCACAAGTAAATCAAACTCACAAGGAGTTAAAAGTTTCGGGGTGTAGCGTAGCCCGGTATCGCGCCACATTTGGGATGTGGAGGTCGTAGGTTCGAATCCTGCCACCCCGACTTTATTCTTATTATCTACAGTAAATCGAAGTGATTAGACATTTCTTCGATTTTCTTTTATCCAGGTCCTGTAGCTCAACTGGATAGAGCAACTGCCTTCTAAGCAGTAGGTTTCAGGTTCGAGTCCTGACAGGATCACTTTGATGAAATTTTGACAAAATGTTGAAGGCGAGAACTTCGTTGGAGTTATTCCAACTAAGATAAATCTCTAAACTGAACATTCTCTAAAACTTGGATCTGGATTTATCCAATATGTATAGAAACAGATCAAAAAATTACCCGAAGCGGAATTACGTTCCGCTTTTTAATTTTAAAGAGTATCAGATTCCTTAGCTCAGCTGGTAGAGCAATACACTTTTAATGTATGGGTCCTGGGTTCGAGCCCCAGCGGGATCACCCAAAAGCAGTCTTTCCGGACTGCTTTTTTTATTTAGAACAATTTTTAGAGAGATCCGTTTCCCGGAAGGCAATTATTCAAACACATGATTTTAAAAATCAAAGTGGTGCTTTCTGGATTATCTTACCGCTTGGTTATTGTCCTCCATTAAAAATCCAAAGGATCTAGGTGCTTAAAATGACCATTTTGCCTGATCTTTTCTTTGGCTCGTTCGGCAGCTTTTATTGCCGGTATGATGCGCTTAAAATGGTTTACCAAAAACCGGGTGCGCTCAGCTTCGGAAATCATTTTCAATAACTCCAGCTCCTCCTCCAAGCTAAGTCCTATCTTATGCGAAAAAGTGTAAGAATTCACGGATAAAGGATCTAACTGGACATCAAATTTGAGCAGGTAAAGCATTTCCCGAAGATAAAAGATGTATTCCTGATTAAGGAATGAATCCACTGACGGATCATTTGGCAAAAACTCAACTTCTCCCCCAGCATATTCTTTTCCTGGACTAGGATTTTCAAATGTTTTAATCTGAAAAGGCTGTACACCTTTGGTTTTGATATCCAATCTACCATCCTCATATCGCTTATTCACTTCTACCAACCGAACCAAAGTCCCAAATCCAGTTATCTTATCAGTAAAGGTACATACGCCAAAAACTCCTCCTTCCTGCTCTATATCAGCAATCAATTGCCGATACCTTGGTTCGAAAATGTGCAGGTTGAGCTCTTCATCTGGGAATGCTACAAGCTTTAATGGAAAAAACGGAATATACATTTGGGTTTTTACTTTATTAACCCGAGCCTTGGAATTTTGGTTTTCCGATTATTCAATTTTGAATTTACAAGACCTCCCCATTTTCAGCAAAAAGTTGTATCTGGGCATAGACTGCACAATTCATTCACCTACTTTTAGAATAAGATTTCCAGGTTCTGTTAGAATTGTCTGACAGCTGAAATAATCAATCCAGATTAAAAAAATAGATACCTAAAGTCAAAATTATTGCCTTTAACATCTTCCTCTAGAGTCCATAAAAAAAGCCGGTATAAAACCGGCTTCAAAATTATTTGCTTGCGATGTAGGTCAAGAGATCTACCACTTTGGTGGAATACCCCCACTCATTGTCATACCACGCCACTACCTTCAAGAAGGTCGGAGAAAGCTGAATTCCAGCATCTGCGTCAAAAATTGAAGTCCTTGGATCTCCAAGGAAATCAGTAGAGACTACTGCATCCTCGGTATAGCCCAATATTCCCTTCATAGAACTCTCAGAGACTTCTTTCATCTTAGCACAAACTTCTTTATAAGTTGCTGGCTTCTTCAGACGTACTGTCAAATCTACCACGGACACATCAGGAGTAGGCACTCTGAAGGCCATCCCTGTCAATTTGCCATCCAACTCTGGGATTACTTTCCCCACCGCTTTTGCTGCGCCTGTTGAAGATGGAATGATGTTTTGAGAGGCTCCACGTCCACCTCTCCAGTCTTTATCGGAAGGACCATCAACTGTTTTTTGGGTAGCAGTAGTCGCATGCACAGTAGTCATGAGTCCCTCTTCTATTCCCCAGGTATCGTTTAATACTTTTGCAATCGGTGCCAGACAGTTGGTAGTACAAGATGCATTCGAAACGAACACCATGTCTGGGGTATAGGACCCTTCATTCACACCCATAACGAACATCGGAGTATCATCCTTGGAAGGCGCTGACATGATTACTTTTTTTGCGCCGGCATCGATATGACCCTGGGCTTTTTCTTTAGTTAAAAAGATTCCGGTAGACTCGATGACATAGTCTGCTCCTACTTCTCCCCATTTCAGATTAGCAGGATTCTTCTCTGAAGTTACCCGGATGGTATTTCCATTGACAATCAGATTACCTTCTTTTACTTCTACTGTACCTTTAAATTTGCCATGTGTCGAATCGTACTTCAGCATATATGCCATGTAATCGACATCAATGAGGTCATTGATAGCTACTACTTGAATATCATCTCTTTCTGTGGTCACTCTGAATGCGAGACGACCGATTCTTCCGAATCCGTTGATTCCAACTTTTATTTTGCTCATAATTATTGATTTTATTGTATAGGTTTGATTCTAAAAACTTAGACGGGGTCTTCTTTCAAAGCTAAAAGTCCCTGACGGATTGCTAAGTTATTACAATTTTTCGGCTAGGACAAGCCAAAACGAAGCTTAACCTGGTCAACCTGACATGAAATCTAATTCAATCGATTACGAAAAAAATAATTTCAAAAACATTCCTCAAACCTTTCCCAGGATAGATTTCCTAAATTAAAGGTCTCAACAAAAAGACTTGTAATGTTTGTAAATGCAATCAATGAAGTAGCCGGATTTACCCGTGCCATTCATTCCATTTCCAGAAATTTTGGAAGCAATCAAATCCATAAAGGCTCGGCTACTCTATTCTTTGTGAATCAAGAAGGCTATGCGCTCACTTGTAAGCATGTGGCGCAATGGATCACCCAGGCAGATCAAATCAATCAGCGATACACCAATTTTCAAAACCAAGCCAGGGTACTTTCTGGAAGTCAGCGGAATGCCCTTGCAAAAAAATTTGGGCTAAGTACAGAGCAAACCGGAGAAACCAGAATTACTTTCGTCGACAGTGTGGATAAGATAAGCAATCTCAAATTTCATCTTCATCCTACTTACGACCTGGCATTGATCAAATTTGAAGGGTTTGACAAGACCTTATTTAAAAACACACCCATATTTCAAAAAAACGATCAATCCGTCCAGCCAGGTGCTTTGCTTTGCCGACTTGGTTTTCCCTTTCCCGAATTCACAAATTTTGCGTTGGATCAAAATTCACAAACGCTAATCTGGACCAAAGAGGGCAACGCAAGCTCACCAAGATTTCCTATCGAAGGAATGGTCACACGATTTTTGGGTGATACTACCGGGAAAATCTATGGAATCGAACTAAGTACACCTGGCCTGAGAGGTCAAAGTGGAGGTCCACTGTTTGATTCAAATGGTAAAATATGTGGGCTACAAAGCCGAACCAAGCATTTACACCTCGGGTTTGATATAGAGGAAAAAGCAATTATCGCTCATGGAAAGGCCAAAAAAGTAAACGACTATGCCTTTATTCATTTGGGAGAATGCATTCACGTATCAGTGATCAAAGAATTTATGCGTGCGAATAAGGTGGAATTTGCGGAGGAATAAAGAAGTAAACAGCGATGTAGGCCAGGAATGTATCTCCCAGATTTCAATATGAAACTGAGAATATTTGACTTCATATACAGCCAATTAATCTGGATAATCCCCAAACCAACCGATCCTATAAACAACCAAATCAATTAGTTGAAAAAATTACTCAGGTATTTTTACCGATTTTTTTTGACCCTTACCCCAACAAAAAAGCCAGACAATTTAGTCTGGCTTTGGATTGAAATTGGTATTTATCTAGATCAAGTGCTTTAATATTCGATTAAATGTGTCACTTGGTCTCATTGCTTTTGCGGCTTTGATTCCATCAGGCCGATAATATCCGCCGATATCTACCGGAGTTCCTTGAGCCCCATTCAATTCCGATTCGATTTGTTCAGCTTTTTCATTAAGTTCCTTTGCAACCGGAGCAAACTTAGCCTGAAGCTCAGCGTCTTTTGTCTGAGCAGCCAAAGCTTCGGCCCAATACAGGGCCAAGTAGAAATGACTGCCGCGATTGTCCAGTTTTCCTACCACACGGGCTGGAGATTTATCATTTTCAAGCCATTTACCCGTAGCGGTGTCCAAAGTTTCAGCTAGTAGTAATGCCTTATCATTCTCATAAGTTTGACCGAGGTGTTCTAAAGAAACTGCGAGTGCCAGAAACTCTCCCAGCGAATCCCATCTCAGATGACCTTCTTCCACAAATTGTTCTACATGCTTTGGAGCCGATCCTCCGGCACCCGTCTCGAATAGACCGCCCCCGTTCATCAAAGGAACTATAGAAAGCATTTTTGCACTGGTTCCCAATTCCAAAATTGGAAATAAATCAGTAAGGTAGTCGCGCAGCACATTTCCTGTCACTGATATAGTGTCCATCCCTTCCTTGATTCTCGCCAGTGTAAAATTGGTGGCCTCCAATGGAGACATGATCCGGATATCCAAACCGTGGGTATCGTGATCCTTCAAGTATTTATTTACTTTTTTGATCAACTCTTGGTCATGAGCACGCTGTGAATCCAACCAAAAAACCGCCGGTGTGGCAGACAATCTTGCACGGGTCACGGCAAGTTTTACCCAGTCTTGGATAGGTGCATCTTTGGTCTGACACATTCTCCAGATATCACCTTTATTCACCTCGTGTGAAATCACCAAATTTCCTTCCGCATCAACTACTTCGACGCGACCTGCAAAAGGGATCTCAAATGTTTTATCATGGGAACCGTACTCCTCTGCTTTTTGCGCCATCAAACCTACGTTAGGCACAGTGCCCATAGTCCTCGGATCAAAAGCGCCGTGCTTTTTACAAAAGTCAATGGTGGCCTGATAAATCCCGGCATAGGAACGATCAGGAATAATAGCTTTTGTATCCTGAGGCTTTCCTTCCTTATTCCACATTTGACCGGAAGTGCGGATCATAGCGGGCATGGATGCATCGATGATCACGTCACTTGGAACATGCAGGTTGGTGATTCCTCGGTCTGAATTCACCATTGCCAATTCAGGCCCCTCTTCTAAGCAATCATTTATATCTGACAGAATTTCCAACTTCTTTTCCTCCGGTAAGGACGCAACACTGGAAAGTAAATCACCAAATCCGTTGTTCACATCGACACCGACTGATTCAAGTACCGCTCCGTGTTTGGTAAAAACGGGCTCAAAAAACACTTTAACCGCATGTCCGAAAATAATCGGATCTGATACCTTCATCATGGTGGCTTTCAAATGAATCGAAAAGAGCACACCTGCTGCTTTTGCATCTTCTTTTGCCTTCTTTAAAAATGCTTTTAAAGCGGAGACACTCATGGTGGAGACATCAATGATTTCACCTTCCATGAGCTTTAATCCACTTTTAAGAACCTCCTTCCGACCTTCTTTTGAAGTCAACTCGATCGAAACTGAAGTTGCTTTCGGTACCAGATAAGATTTTTCACTTCCGTAAAAATCCCCCTCGCTCATACTTGCCACGTGCGATTTGGAGTCACCGCTCCATTTGCCCATCGAATGTGGATGCTTTCTGGCATATGCTTTTACCGCCTGCGGGGCGCGCCGGTCCGAATTACCTTCGCGCAAAACCGGATTCACCGCAGAGCCCTTAATTTTATCATACTTTGCTTTTACAGCTTTTTCTTCATCAGATTTTGGTTCCTCCGGATATTCCGGAAGTGGATACCCCTGCACCTGAAGTTCTTTAATGGCCGCCTTGAGCTGTGGCACAGATGCAGAGATATTGGGGAGCTTTACGATATTAGCCTCAGGGGTTTTCGCTATTTCCCCCAGTTCTGATAGCGCATCTGGGATTCGCTGTTCTTGTGTCAAATATTCGGGAAAACTGGAAATTATCCTTCCCGAGAGTGAGATATCTCTGGTCTCAACCTGTACTCCGGCAGAATTGGTAAACGCCTGAACGATCGGCAGTAAAGAATAGGTTGCAAGAGCCGGTGCTTCATCGGTCAGCGTATAAAGGATTTTTGGAGTTTTTTTACTCATGATTTTTTAAGGATTCAAAAAGACTGGTTGTACCCTGAATCTTCCAACTACTTCAATTGGAATATTTCCATTTTGCCATTGCAAAGGAGAAAAAAAAGAATCAGGGTCTTAAAATGTAAGGCTAAAATACGCAAAATATCCTTGTTTCAAATTTCCGTAGGGCAATCCCCTGAGCACCTGAAAAAAGAATTAAGGAATGGAAAAATGATCTGAATCCATCCAGGCAGGAAACTTCTCCCGATAGGAATCCAACCCTTCAGCATCCAAACTGATCAGGGAGGTCAGCTCATTTTCACCTAAGAACTCAAGTTGGTTTCCTTTAAAATCGTAAAGCGCAGAGTGTCCATTATAGGCTATTCCATTACCATCTTCCGCTACTCGATTCACTCCTATGCAATACGCCAGATTTTCAATTGCTCTCGCGGGCAGCAATGCATCCCAGGCGGAAATTCTGGCAGCTGGCCAAGAAGCCACATAAAAAATCAGATCATAGGCAAGCTTACCCGATATCATTCTATTCCTGGACCAAACAGGAAATCTAAGATCGTAACATACTTGTGGGCAAATCCTCCAACCTTTCAGATCAAAAATAGGCAGATTAGTGCCTTGAGAAAAAAATTGATCCTCGTGGGCCATCCGAAACAAATGACGCTTATCGTAATGCTGAACGTCGCCTTCCGGACCTACCCAAAGCAAGCGATTGAAATACTTGCCATCAACTTGGATGATCGCGCTACCCGTGACGGTACATTTTTTCTGTGCCGCCATCTGAATCATCCACTTGCAGATAGTCAGATTCATGGGCTCAGCCAATTCCGCTGCCTCCATACTAAAACCAGTAGGAAACATCTCAGGCAAGATGATAAGATCAACTGATTCGTTGATTTCCCAGATTTTTTCCTCCAGCATAGCAAGATTGGCCACTTTATCTTTCCAATAAAGTGAGGTCTGGACCAATGCTATTTTTAGAGAGGAGGACTTACTCATTTAAGAGGGTAAATCATTCGGTAATCCGTGGAGATTTTACCTTTACTTACATCGATCAATTTTGATTGCACCAGTCGCTTTTTCAAGCCTTTGAGGTAATCTACAAAAAGGATTCCTTCCAAGTGATCATATTCGTGCTGTATTACCCGAGCTGTCATCCCTGAGAATTCTTCTTCTTTCAGATTCCAGTTTTCATCGTAGTACTCGATGGTCAATTTCTCCGGCCTGATGATTTCTGCCCTTACTTCGGGTATGCTTAGACAGCCTTCCTCAAAACTGTAATCATCTCCATATTCATCCAGAATAATCGGATTGATAAAAGCTCTTCGAATTCCTTTCTCTTCGTCATTCTCATCCAGCATCAAGGTGCTATCAATCACAAACAGACGTATGCCTTGGTTGATCTGTGGAGCAGCCAAACCTACGCCACTCGCATGATCCATAGTGGCATACATGTCCTTGATAAGCGCGTCCATATTGGTCCCTTCTGTGATTTCCTCGGCTTCCTTTTTCAAAATCGGATTACCAAAGGCTACTATAGGATAAATCATTGTCTTTCTAAATAGGATTGTAAGATGATTGCAGCGCTGACCTTGTCTAAGTTACCTGCTTTCTCTTTTCTGTCTTTCTTTTTACTTCCCATGGCGATCATACTCTGCATAGCCATCTTAGAAGTAAATCGCTCATCAATGAGCTCAATTTTTTTGTCTGGAAATTCCTTGCTGAGGCGATCCTTCAATGAAATAACCTTAGGAGTCATTTCATTTTCTGAACCGTCCAGTCGCACAGGATATCCCAATACCAAGGTATCTACCTCTTCCTTGGCAAAGTAATTTTTCAGGTAGGCCATCAAATTACCAGTAGGGATAGTCTCTAGCGGATTTGCGAGCATTTTCAGCGTATCCGTAACAGCCAAGCCAGTTCGTTTTGTTCCCAGATCAATCGCGAGTATTCTGGGCATCAGTTCGTTCTTATCTTCTTCCGGATTTGACGAAGCACTTCCCGCTCGAGTTCTACAGCTTTCGGGAAAAGTAATTCGTCTTCAATTTTGGCGTGGATATGCAGTTCCTTTTCAAAATTTTGAAGCTCATGGTACAATACCTTCATCGCCAAAGGAGCGTCTTCATGCAAAAAATAGTCAGAGGTAAGTTTCCTGATTCCCTCCATCTCATCATCGTGTACCTCGTGTTGGTCGGCCAGCAGGATTATGGGCTCCTTCTCTAGAATAGTCAATGCGTCTTGGAGAGAGAAGAGGTTTTCCTCGATGTCCTGAAGCATTTCGATTCGTTTAAATAAGCGGCTCTCTTCTTCATGGATATGATGAATGAAATCTTCCACGAATAATGGGAACATTATCCTCAAATCAGCAATGAGATGGCCAAATCCAGGCTCTCCACTTATCCCACTGATCAAATTGGAAAGAAAAGGCAATTCCTGACGGACGAAGTAGTAATGTTTTTTCTTTAAATAAGCTACCAAAACCTCGATTGGATTGAGAAAGAGTTCTTCAGTAGATGGCTCCCGCTGCACGGCCC
>CAZFSC010000025.1:0-7224 GCA_964521585.1 uncultured Limnohabitans sp. | reverse complement strand
AACTCAGCAATTAGCTGGCTGCAATGTACACGGTGTTTCTTGCAGACTTCTTCCAAAGAAAGGGCTGGATATTGGTAAAAACTGATACCAAAATAATGAAGCACCGCCGCAAAGACATAGTTCTCAGAGACCAAGTCTCCAACTAAGGATTTTTCAAAATCATTTGAGGAACGCATGGACAAAAATAATTTTTTTTAACATAAAAAAGAGGAATAATTTGGACCAATATCGAATCAGCCCGTACAAACATTTGTTAGCTTTATCAAAAGACTTTTTTAACCAAAGCTCTTTTAGATTAGTTTAGTGTTTATAAATTAAAGTTGATTACTCAAGAAAAAGATAAACCGTGAGCGAGAAGAAAAATACCAAATCACAAATAAGACTCCCTATAATTTTAGCCCTAGCCATCTCGGCAGGCATTTGGATCGGAGCCACTTTTGCCGAACCTAAAGGAAATCAAAATGACCTGAGAGCTGCACTTTATAAGCTTCAGGAGATCATGACCTACATCAACAGGGACTATGTAGATAGTGTGGACACCAATAAACTGGTAGAATTTGGGATCACTAAAATGCTGGAAAATCTGGATCCACATTCCAGTTATATTCCTGCAAGAGATGCTTCACTTGCCCAATCCCAATTGGATGGTGAATTTGATGGAATCGGAGTGGAATTCGGAATCATAAGAGATACAATCTATGTGGTAGCACCATTGACAGGTGGGCCATCTGAGGCGCTGGGGATTCAATCGGGAGATCAAATCATCGCTGTGGACGGGAAAACCGTGGCAGGAATAGGTGTAACAAACCGGGATGTATTCGAATACCTCCGTGGACCGAAGGGATCTAAAGTCAATGTGGATATCAAGCGAAAAAATCAGAAAGAACTGATTCGATACGAAATCACAAGGGACAAAATCCCACAATACAGTATCAATGCTTCTTATATGGTAAACGACGAAGTCGGATATATCAAAGTAACCCGATTTGCAGCGACTACCTATGAGGAATTTCAGCAATCCTTGAAACAGCTGAAAGCGTTGGGCATGAAAAAATTAATCATCGATCTTCAATCCAATCCAGGTGGATATATGGGTGCTGCAATCAATATGGCCGATGAGTTATTGACCGATCGTTCCTTGATCGTGTCTCAGGAAGGAAAAGTAAAAGAATTTAACCAGAAGGCTGTGGCTTTCAAACCAGGTATGTTTGAGAGTGGACCCGTAATCGTCTTAGTCAATGAGGGATCTGCTTCCGCTTCAGAGATTCTTGCCGGAGCTATCCAAGACAATGACCGAGGCCTGATTGTGGGTAGAAGATCATTTGGAAAAGGATTGGTTCAGATGCCCATCGACCTTTCTGATGGAGCTGAATTGAGACTAACTATTGCAAGGTATTACACTCCTTCGGGTAGATCGATTCAAAAACCTTATGGCGAAAATTACGAAGCCTATGAACGGGATTGGATAGAGCGCTACGAACACGGGGAGTTTTTCTCAGCGGACAGCATCAAATTCGATGATAGTCTAAAATATGAAACCAAAAAAGGCAGAGTGGTTTATGGAGGCGGAGGAATTATGCCAGATTATTTTGTAGGATTAGATACGACTATGAACAGCGCCTACGTGAGCAGACTATTCAATTCAGATGCTACCCGGGAATACATCTTAGACTATGTCAATGAAAACAAGGCCAAATTCGAGAATATGGATCTGGAACAGTATTACAAAAACTTCACTGTGAGTGATGAAATGCTGAAGAAGGTGACCGAGTACGGAAAGAAAAACAAAGTGGAATTCGATGCCAAGGATTTCAACAAATCCAAAGAATATCTCAGAACCTTAATGAAAGCTCATCTTGGCCGCCAGCTTTATGATGATAATGCATTTTATAAAGTCATCAACGATATCAACGAGATCTATATTCAGGCCCTGCAATTATTCGGAGAGGCAGAGCGAATCGCTTCTGCGCAGGATCTAAGCACCTCCACAGACGAATAGTAGAAGTGAAATAGAGTTATTGAAATGGGCAGGACTTTGGTTCTGCTCATTTTTTATTTGTGCCAAAATGTTTCAAACTTCCTCAAAAATCCCAACCTTAGGAATCATCTTAATAAAATCCACGCTATGAAAGTGCTATTCCTATTTCTATTTCTAGGTATTTCCATGACCAGTCTAGCTCAGATCAAAGTCAATCATATCGCTGTGCATGTCAGCAAACTTAAGCCAAGCACAGAGTTTTATGAAAATATAGTCGGGCTTAAAAAAATTGAGGAGCCCTTCAAAGATGGGCTTCACACCTGGTTTGATATTGGAGGCGGTGCTGCCCTGCATCTGATCGAAGCTCCAAATACCCCTACGGAAATATCAAAAGTAAACCACCTTTGTTTCAGCATGAAAGACATGGATGCTTTTATCCAAACCTTGAAAGAAACGAATTATCCTTTTGAAAGCTGGCAAGGTGAAAAAGGCAAGATTACCATCAGAGTGGATGGTATTCGACAGATATATATTCAGGATCCTGACGGGATGTGGCTGGAAATCAATGACGACTATTAAGATCCCATTCATCAAGATTAACCCAAAAACAAAGCCCGAATTCAATTGAAATTCGGGCTTTGTTCTTTTTAGTTTTCGTAGACTACCTGAGGCCAGTGATCGTTGCCAAGATTAATATCCGGCAATATTTTGTCCGGATCAATGGTGATTGATTCAATTGGCTTGGTCGTTTTGATCAAGTGGTTCCAGGTATCTCCCCGCTGCCAGATTTCCACGGGGAGCATTTGCCGCTCCTTAGTTCCGTCCTCATAGGTAATTTCCAATAAGACCGGCATTGGGATCTCGCCTTTATTAGACAATACCGCCACGTAATTTCCAGCGTAAGGAATTACAGCGTTGATACTCAAATCAATATTGCCTGTTCCGTAGAACCAGCCTTGCCAAAACCAACTTAGATTTTCACCAGCTACATTTTCCATCAGACTGAAGAAATCCTGCGGAAGAGGATGCTTATACGCCCAGGTATTGATGTAGGATTTAAAGGCATTATCAAAGCGCTCTGGACCAAGGATATATTCCCGTAGCATCAATAGACCCATCGCAGGTTTATTGTATGCGATCATCCCGAGATTATTCAAATTTGCTACATCTGGATAAGTATCGATTCCCTCCCTACCCTCATTGGTAAAATAGTTTACATACCGACGAGTCTGATTCAGGTTGGAAGGATACTCTCCTTCATTAAAGGCTTTGGTACTGTAATGGTTGATGAATGTGTTGAATCCTTCGTCCATCCAGGCATATCTTCTCTCATTAGAGCCTACGATCATTGGAAACCAATTGTGACCAAATTCATGATCCGTAACTCCCCAAAGTCCCTCTCCGGTGGATTTGTAAGAGCAAAAATTCAACCCTGGATATTCCATGCCTCCAATGTCGGCTGCCACATTGGTGGCAGAAGCATAAGGAAATTCGAACCATTTCTCAGAATAATGTTCGATTGATGCCTTGCTGTATTCGGTAGACCTAGACCAAGCTTCCATCCCGTCCGACTCTTTTGGATAGACGGATTGTGCAAGAATCTTCTTCCCGCTTGGCAAATTGATTTTGGCTGCATCCCAGATAAAAGCCCGGGAGGTAGCAAAAGCCACATCTCGGGAATTTTCAATTTTGAAATGCCAGGTGACCGTTCCATCCTGCTTCGGTCTAGTCAATTCTGTATTTTTAATTTCGTCCGGTGCTACCAAATAGACCGTTGAATCACTCGCCTGAGCTTTTTCATAGCGATTTTGAAGCTCCTTAGATAGCACCTCTTTTGGATTCATAAGCTTGCCTGACCCTACAACAATATGATCAAAAGGCACAGTCACCTTGTAATCAAAATTGCCATATTCTAAGTAAAACTCTCCTGCTCCCAAATAAGGCTCCACATTCCAGCCCTCCACATCATCAAAGACGGCTACTTTGGGATACCATTGCGCAAAGGCATAGATCCAGCCATCCTCTACTTTCAATCTCCCCATTCGATCCATTCCTTCCTGTGGTACTTTGAAGGAAAAATTCATGGAAATAGTTGCTTTTCCACCTTTAGCGGGGATTGGCTCAGCCAACCAAACTTGCATCCGGGTGTCATTGATCAAATGCTTCGAGGAACTGGCCCCCTTGGCACCTACTTTAGCTATCAAATTACTGATTTCAAACCCACCGTCAATATCTCCATTGTATCGATTGCCTTGGATCGGAGTGGTCAATGTACCGCGAGAATCCGCTGTGAACCTGTTTTGTTCCATTTGAAGCCAGACGAAATCCAGTGCTTGTGGACTGTTGTTGGTATAATCAATAGTTACTTTTCCACTAAGCACATGATTCACATCATCCAGGGTGACTTCGATCTGATAATCTGCGGCATTTTGCCAATAGCCCACCCCAGGTTTGCCGGAAGCTGCCCGGAAGTAAGAACCCTTGCGATCCATAAACTCCCCAAAATCTTTTTGATTGTTTTCCCTCACATCCTGAGCAAGGGACGATTCAATTCCTACGCCGCTCCAACCGGCTAGAAATGCACATACCATTATTGTTTTTCTCATATCATTTTAATTTTCATCCTAAAAATAGGAAATGGAGCTTAGGAAGCCTTGCTTTTTTATGTGGCCGCAAATTGCTTTAACTAATTTTTAGAAAAAATACAATCTTGTAAAAGGGAATATTTGGAGCCAATTTTGAGTCTTGTAAAAGAAGAAAAAAATGAAACTACTAATAGGAATCGGTCTAGGATTACTTTTTTGCCACTCAGCCATCGCCCAAAATGACACGACAACTACCAAGCTGGATGAGATCCTAATCCAGGAAAACCGGATTCAGATTCCTTTTTCCAAGCAAAACAGAAACATCAGCATCGTAGACAAATTACAGCTGGAAACGACTCCCGCACGTAGTTTGCCAGAGATCCTGGCCTTCGTCCCAGGTGTGGATGTACGCCAGCGAGGTGTCACAGGGGTACAAGCAGATATTGGGATTAGGGGAGGGTCATTTGAGCAGACTTTAATGCTTCTGAACGGGATCAAACTCAGTGATCCGCAGACTGGCCACCATATGATGAATATTCCGGTACCTTTAGTAAATATCGATCGTGTGGAAGTTTTGAAAGGTCCAGCGTCCAGGATATTCGGGCAGAATGCTTATGCAGGTGCTGTTAACGTGATAACCGAACTTTCTACTAGGCATTTTGCCAGAATACAAGGCTATGCGGGAGATTTTGGTATGAAAGGAATCAATTTCGCAGGTTCGCTTCCGGTTGGAAACTACAAGCAAAATCTCGCGCTATCCTATGATGATTCCGATGGACACCAGTACAATTCGGATTACAAGATCAGCAACTACTTTTACGAAGGAGGAATAGACCTAAATGCTCAAAATTCCCTCCGGGGCATGGTCGCTTATACAGACCGGACTTTTGGTGCAAACGGCTTTTACACTTCCGCTTTTCCGGATCAATGGGAAAGTATCCAAACCACTTTGGCATCTTTGAGCCATACCCTTTCCCTGGAAAATTTCAGGCTTAATACCAGAGGTTATTGGAGAAGAAACGTGGATGAATTTCGATTGAGAAGAAATGAACCGGAATTTTTCCAAAATAATCATACCACAGATGTATTGGCACTGGAGGCCAATGGGAGCTTTGAAAGTAAACTGGGAACTACTGGCTTTGGACTGGAAACAAGAAAAGAGACTATAGAGAGTAATAATCTTGGAAATAGAGAGCGGAATCTTACTGGAATTTTTTTAGAGCAGCTCATCAGTCTGGGATCCAAATTCGATTTACGGGGAGGAGTCTATTCTAATTATTACTCCGAATATGGTTGGAAGCATTTTCCTGGAGCAGAAGTGGGATTTCAGGCAAATCAAGACCTGCGATTTTATTCAGGCTATGGCCTGAGCTACCGGATTCCCACTTATACAGATCTCTATTATGTCGGCCCCACCAATATTGGCAATGACCAACTAGTACCTGAGGAAGCACAGAATGTAGAATTTGGCGTAAAGTATTTGAAAGGAAACCTGAGAGCGGAGGCAGCCTACTTCATCCGGTCCACAGATAATCTGATCGAGTGGACCCGCCCGAATGAGACCACACCTTGGCAGCCACAAAATTTCAGCAAAGTCAATTTTCAGGGTTTGGAACTGGCGCTAGGCTATCGTGTGAATCCGACTGGTCAAAACATCCAAGTAAAATCCTTAGACCTTTCTTACAATTACATTGACGCTTCGCTGGAGGAACAGGCTGGGATCGAGACCCGTTATGCCTTGACCGCTCTAAAAAATCAAATCATCGGAGGCTTTTTGCTGGGATTAGGGTCCAAGACGGAATGGAATACGAAAGTCAGATATGTGGAAAGAATGGCTCAGGATCCTTATTTCCTTCTGGATATGCGATTAGATTACAATCGCACCGGCATGGTCGGTTTCTTTGCAGAAGCTTCGAATATCACCAACTCAGATTACATTGAAGCTGGTACGGTGCAGATGCCGGGCAGATGGTTTAGAGCTGGATTTGCTTTGAATTTGGAATAGTGGTTCTGTAAAACAAAAAAAAGCAGAAAATTAACCCCTCATTCTCAACTGATTGATTTTTGATCTCAAAAAAAAGAGGATCAAAATTTGCCTACTTTGAATTTCAAATTACCTTTGCATTCCCTTTCGAAAGGAAAGGATTTAAAAAGATGGGAGTTTAGCTCAGCTGGTTCAGAGCATCTGCCTTACAAGCAGAGGGTCGGGGGTTCGAATCCCTCAACTCCCACATCTTATTTAAAATAAAACCCAATTAATTTCTTCTTGGGAGTTTAGCTCAGCTGGTTCAGAGCATCTGCCTTACAAGCAGAGGGTCGGGGGTTCGAATCCCTCAACTCCCACATTAATCCCGATAGATCGGGATTTTTTTTTGCCTTTTCTTGAAACAACGGATATTCGATGAATCTCAAAGCTATCCGATTGGCCCAAGAGATCTGAAAAAAGCATTTCTGATTCTGATTTATTTGTTCAATCTTTTTCTTCGGGGATCAAAGTTTTGAATTTCCCCTTAGATGCGTGAATAAGCTTCTTATGAAAAAAGAATAAAGAATGAATCCATTCGAAATAGAGGGGAACTTTTGAAGTTGATTTCCAATCAAAAATTAAGAGGCTGTCTCAAAAGTAGATAGTTTAAAAGGCTAGTCGATTTCTCGGCTAGC
>CAZFSC010000024.1:8752-31766 GCA_964521585.1 uncultured Limnohabitans sp. | reverse complement strand
AAAGAGATCTTACAGTTTACCCCATAAGAAATAATCTTACCATCTTTCACATGGGCTTTAAAATCGCTTGCATACACTGAGTCTATATTTTTAACGGTTTTTGAAGCTTCCTTTACAGCTTTCTGCATTGCATCTTCAATTCCGGTTTCTGATACTGCTATTACTTCAATTACTTTTACTAGGTTCATGATATTTTTATGTTTTGGTTCTTTTTTAATATACAAAATAATTTCAAAAATCTCTTATAAATTCACATGAAATTTCAATTTAAATTAACATCTGTAACAACATAAATTTGCAGAATATCCATTTAAAAAACATAAAATTTGTGTTGGCACATAATTTATACTATACAAGCTACTTATCAACCCAAATACCATCAGAATTTTTTTCAGACACATGAAACTAGTCTGAATTGCTCAGATACTCCGATTTAACTTCTGGATCAATATAAAATCCTTCAGAGCTAATTAATTTTGATTTTTGGGAGACTATGCTGATAAGATGGATTTTGTATATTCCAGAAAACAAATAAGGATTGCATTTTTCAGACTTAATAAAAAATAAATGTTTCGAAATAGCAACCTTAAAAAATAACTTTCAGTCATATAGTGACTTCTCCAATAAAGTTCTAAAAAGCATACATAAAAGAACCCATCTGTCGGTAAAAAATCATAATTTTAATAAACAACCAGCACAAATCTTTTGAGCAAGTCAGATCAAAACCAACCCACCTTAGCACGCACCATTTCTTTAAAAGTAGCATTAAGCATCGGTGTGGGTATCATGGTGGGAGCAGGAATCTTTGTCTTCCCAGGCATAGCTTCTGGAGCTGCCGGGACGGCAGCCATACTTTCGTTTTTGATAGCGGGAATCATCTCGCTCATTGTAGCTTTATGTACTGCAGAACTAGCTACTGCTATGCCGACCAGCGGAGGTGGGTATTATTTTATTTCCAGGACATTTGGTCCTTTTTGGGGAATGCTTATTGGAATCGGTCAATGGCTAGGGCTGGTTTTTGCAAGTTCATTTTACCTATACGCCTTTGCGAGCTACCTGATCGATTTGCTGAAGGAACTGGGAGTTGACTTGGGAGATCCAGCGATTCTTCTTGGTTTGGGAGCAACGATCCTATTGACTTTAATCAATATCCTTGGGACAAAACAGGCAGGAAAGCTGCAAAATACGGTAGTACTCCTGCTTACTGGGATTTTAACACTTCTATTCTTGTATGGTGTTCTTCAAGGAGTCGGAATCATTGGAGATACTCAGTTACCAGAGGAATTTGCACCTAAAGGACTGAGCCCAGTTATGGGTGTTTCTGCACTGATATTCACCTCATATCTGGGATTTGTACAGATTGCTACTGTCGGAGGAGAGATTATTGATCCAGAACGAAATCTTCCCAAGGCTCTTGTTGGAAGTGTACTCATCGTGACTACACTTTATCTAATTGCAATTTTTGTTACCAACACCGTTTTTTCTGCTTCCAAGCTGGATGAACTTGGTGAAACAGCTATCGTGGAAGTGGCACGGAGTCTCATCGGAAATACCGGTGCGATGGTGGTGCTTTTTGCAGGTTTGTTGGCAACATTATCCAGCGCCAATGCCTCTATCCTTAGCTCCTCAAGAACAATTTTCGCATTGAGCAAGGATAAGCTAGTGCCTAATTGGGTGGCAGCAGTCCATGACCGCTTTGGTACCCCACATCGGGCTTTGTTTTTAGTAGGCGTACCAATAGGAGGACTAATTTTTATTGGAGATCTTGAAGTGCTAGCTGAAACTGCCTCTTTGCTGCATCTAATAATTTATGGGATGATCTGCGCCTGCGTCATAAAGCTCCGCAGAGATTCACCCATCTGGTATGTGCCAGGATTCAAGGTGCCAGGATTTCCTGTACTTCCCGGCTTAGGCCTGCTTGCCAGTCTCGGGCTGATCATTTTCATGAAACCTCTGTCTCTTTTCTTGGGTGGAGCCATACTCGGGGCCAGTGTAATATTTTACTTCCTCTATCAGCCCAGTAAAAGTCTTGCAGATCCATCTCCTCCTCATATCGCGCCTGAAATGCGAAAACCACGGATTTTGATTCCGGTTTCATTACCCCAAGAGGAATCGCTTCCATTGGGGATTTTAAAAGGGTTTACTAAGCTTGAAGTTTTATTGTTAGGATACAAGGAACTTCAAGAACAAACCAGTCCTGAGCAGTATGAAGAGGAAAAAGGCGATCAATCACGAAAGGAACTGGAAAAAGTCACAAAGGAACTGAAAGATCAGTCTTTTGATGTAGAAAGTGAGTTGGTATTCACTCCAGATATCTCTCAGGCCATCAGCAATATCATCTTTGAATACGACTGCCAAGCACTCCTTTTGGTACATCCCATAGAAGAAATCAATCGTCTGCTTATACCGATTTATGACATCAGCCAAATAAATAAGCGATTTGCTACGGTGATTTTCGAACTGACAGATGCGAGTGATCTGCCAGCAAGTCTATTGTTTTTAGAACTGTCAGAGGAGTCAGAATGGAAAGACAAAGTAAAAAACAAGGTTGTCTCTGACATGAAACATATGGCCTTAAGTCAGCTGAATCAGGCGGGAATCAAAGACAGTCAAATTGAAATCAATTCGATCGAAGTCGATGATATTTCTGAAGCAATCAAAGAAAATTACAAGGCAGACGATCTCGTCATTCTTTCTGAGCTTGATACAGCTGAGCGCGTATCTTTCATCAATGACATTCAGCAAGAGATCAGCGATAAAATCGACTGCCCTATATTGGTAATATTGGTCCAAAGAGAAGAAAAGCAAGAAGAGGACAGTGCGGCAGAACAGGTCGAAAAGGAAGATGAGGAAAATGATGAGGAGTCTTGAGTTGCAGGGTCATTATTTCCCACAGACCTTATTATTTAGCTTTCTCTGCTGTCTGGTAAGGCTATCAAAGACCCAGAATCGGTAAAGTAATTGAAGATGATTTCTTAAACTCGTTACCACACCCTAAAATCAAACCAATATGCATAATGTGGATGATCGAATAGCTAAAATGAGTTTTGCTTCGGTATACCCTCATTACTTGGCTAAAGTCGAAAAAAAGGGAAGATCCAAAGAGGAACTTGATCTGGTCATCTCCTGGCTGACTGGATATGACAAAGAAGGCCTGAAAAGATCAATAGAAGAAAAAGTCTCTTTCGAAGACTTCTTTGCCCAGGCTACCCTGGCTCCCAATGCAAAATTGATTACAGGGCTAATCTGTGGGCATCGCGTTGAGGATATTGAAAATCCCCTCACTCAGAAAGTAAGGTATCTGGATAAATTGGTAGACGAATTGGCTAAAGGCCGGAAAATTGAAAAAATTCTGAGACAATCCTAAAATCAAAATTCAGACAAACTGCTTGCTATTTAAATGTGAGATTTCAATCAGTTAGCCTCTAAAGAATTCATACTAAAGTACCCTGTTTGATTTTTAAAAAGGAAAGGTCAATAAAGAATGTTGACTCACCGTATTGAAATCACGCCATACCCGGTTAAGCTCCGTTTGAGTTTTCGCCGCTTCCAAACCTGCAAAGGGGTACAGCTTGGCATTGGAGGCGCGGCAAACCTGCGTAAGCTTCCTACTGGTTACACTGACTTTCTTCAAAGCTTCTTTACTGATTTCTCCGCTCTTTATCAGTTCGCTCCACGCCACAGATACTGCATCATAAAAGATGGATTTTGACAATTCAACGCGTTTGGTTTCCCGAACAATCAATTTCTTAAAATGGGAAACCTCCTTTTTGGTAAACTTTCTGGATTCATTTCGTATCCAGAAACTATCTGCAATCAGCTTTTGCAGATGAAAGGTTATTCCTACAATATTGACGACCAGAGTGGCCTCGGCAAATTGCAAAAAGGGAAAACTATAGATTGGGTGCTGGAGCTTGACCTTTTCGGGCAGGATCTCAAAACAGCGATCTGCAGGCACAATTATTTTATCTGTCTTGAAGGCATGACTTCCTGTAGCAATCATCCCCATGTAATTCCAGCCATCCAGGATTTCCACCTCATCTTTTTTCAGTAGAAAAGCAGCCACTTTGGGTTTTCCATCTGGTGCCAACATCGACTTTCCATTTTCCAACAACACACAATTCGCTGTGAAATGTGTCGCATGCAAGGCCCCTGAAGCGTAAGTCCAATGACCACTGACCTTGTAGCTGCCTTCCGAAAAATCTGCCTTACCTCCAACATGCCCGCTTCCCGCCAAACAAGCCTTTGGATCAGAAAAAATAACTTCACGCAAAGATTTTTTCAAAAATCCCACAAACCACCCAGCCCCTGCACAAAGCGTAATGGTCCAGCCCAAACTTGCATCTGACTTTGCGAGTTCTTCTTCCAACCGTAGCCCTGCAATCAAATCCATTTCCAATCCTCCCAAGACTTTGGGAACGAATATCTTAAATAATTTTTGATCATAAATTTCCTGAAGCCAGATGTCAGGAAGGCTGCCAGTTTGCTCAGCCAAGGCGGCTAATTCGGGATTGATAAACCTAGAGGAATTGAAATACATTCGATGGGAAAAGTCTGAAATTTCTGTGGATATTCTGAATTTAGAGTATCTCCAAATTTGGAGACATCATTATAAAATGGCAAATTAGAATAATAATTAACACTTTTAATCTTTGACTTGTTTTAATAGTTATGAATTCAATATTTACACCCGAAGGAAGAATCACCAGAAGAAAGTATTTGCTTTTATTTATGGTATTCTATTTTACAAATATTCTCAGCTTATTATTGATGTGGCAATCTTATCAGCGTGAAGAGTGGATTATTTTCTTTTCGTTCGCAATTGTACTTATCGCATCCATAGTAGTTTTATTGATTCAGGCGATCAAGCGCTTGCATGACATCGGGTTGGATTGGAAATACGCACTGTATCTTCTGATTCCACCTCCAATTAATTTCATTGGTTTTATCTGGCTAGCTGCCAAAGAAGGGCAAAAAGGTGAAAATCAATACGGTCCTGATCCAAGAAAAACTGATATTGTCTGATTAAAAAAATTCCTGAAAGAAAAAGGAGTCATTTATTCAGCAAAATCTTCCTTGAACTTGAGTTGATACTTGTTTCAAAATCAATTCCTTCAAGATTTGAAGACTGGAAAAATATCATCTCCTCCTTTTTATTTTATGAGGATTAAACCGAGATCTTAATCAAAGAATGCAAAAGCCGGAAAAATTTCCGGCTTTTGCATTTATACTACTTCTTCCGCTGAGCGGCTAGCCATCCCATCAGCGTTACCGGCCGTCCTTCCACACGAACAGGACTTCCGTCAAAATCTGTTCTTGCAGTATTAGAATGCGAATAGATCCAAGACCAATGCCCACTGTAATGGTAATCGTCCCCTCCGAAAAACCCGGTAATATCTGTGACATGATCATAATATGAAAAATGCACATTCTTAGCCTGAGCGGCTTTCAGCCGGTTAAAAAGCGGTACTACAGTTTCTTCAGGCTTGGTTGTTTGGTCATCTTTAGAATGAATAAACCAAATCGGGACGTTCTTTATTTTTTGAATCTGAGCATCTGAAATGAATTCATTGTTGTAGGCCAAAGCACTGATATATCCAGCAGCAAAATAATCAGGATGTTCCAAAATCAATTTGAGAGACATATACCCACCATTTGAGCAGCCACCCACGTAGATGCGATCAGTGTCAATCTGAGGATTTCTCTTTACAAAATCATCAATCAAAGCAAAGAGCGCATCATTGTAGATATCGTTCGTTTGTCCGCGAGTCATCCCCTCTGCAGCCTGCATCCAAAAAGTCGGTGCCTGTGGAACCAGCACATATGCCCCGGCAAAGAATGTCTGAATCTCAGGTGATGCATAATTAAATGCCTTATTTCCTAATAGAGCTATAGTCGGATCATTGCCGCCCTCTCCCCCTCCATGAAGCCAGATGATGAGAGGGGATTTAGCTTGAGCAACTTTAGGAACAAAAGAAGCATAGGCCAAGGTAGTAGAGCCTTTGGTAAACTTTCCATTCAGATCGAAATCATCCACGATTGGCATGATGCGTTCCCTTTCGTTATTCCAAACTCGGCCTGTGGTAGTCTGAACCACACTGACTCCGTAATCTATCCAATAATTAGACCCCCTATTGTCTACGCGCATGTACTGAATGGGAGATCCGATCTGTTCTACCGGACTTACAGCCAATACCAGTGTTATAAAATTGCCGCTATCAGTTCGGTTGCCACGATCATCTGAGGAATAAGCAAAGACAACCGATCGCTTACCAGATCGGACAGCTTGGGGAATTTCCCCTTTAGCGGAATTTCGGTTCACAAAAACTTCAAATTCATTTTTATTGACTTCTTTTGAAGCTTGTCCATATTCAAGGATGACTTTATTGACAGCAGGTCCCCAGTCAAAACCTTCGACGACCAGATTGTAGGCTCCCGGACCCGAGGTTTGAGCTTTAGAAATAAGGACTGGAATACTTGCCAGGACTAAGAAGATGAAAATTTTGAGTTGCTTTTTCATAGGATTTTTAGGTTTAAACCTGAATAAGCAAATAATCTCAAAATTCTTTACATAGATTTCTGAAAATTTTTTAAGCGGTAATCCTATCAGGCCCAAAATTTTCCTTCCAAAAAGTCAGCAGAGAAATTACTTGATATTCCCGGCTTTCAATTCCTTGACAGCGTAATCTACTGCCCGGGCAGTCAATGCCATGAATGTAAGTGAGGGATTCTGGACTCCTGTAGAAGTCATCGCTGCTCCGTCAGTGACGAATACATTAGGCAAATCATGAAGCTGATTATATGCATTGAGAAGAGAAGTCTTGGGATCTCTGCCCATTCTCACTCCTCCCATTTCATGAATATCCAACCCGGGAGCCTGACCACTATCTGCTATGCGAATATTAGTGCAGCCCGCAGCTTCCAGCATTTTCTTTCCTTCAGTGTAGAAATCCGCCAGGATCTTTTCATCATTTTCGTCATAGGAGACATCAATTTTCAAGAGCGGAATTCCCCATTCATCTTTCTGATTTTCACTTAGGGAAACCTGATTTGATTCTTTTGGGATCGTCTCTGCTTGGATCATCATCCAAACACCCCATGGGCCGACTTGGGTATTGGCTTCCTTCAAATCAGCTCCTAAGTTCACTTCATTTAAATCGACTCCTCGGGATCGGGATGCGCTGAAAAATGGCATATACCCACCCTGAAAATCCATTTCCTGCTTTCTGACATTCCGGAAGTTGGGTATCATCAGACTAGTCGGTCTTCTACCAAAATAAAAACGATCTTCAAAGCCCTCAAAATCTGCGGAAATTGAGCCTCGGTAATTGTGAAAAGCAATGAATTTACCTAAAAGACCAGAGTCATTTCCCAGACCGGCAGGATATCGGGCAGAAGTACTATTCAAAAGAATCAGATTGGTATTGAGTGTAGCCGCATTTAAGAAAATGACTTTTGCAAAATATTCAGTTGCTTCTTTAGTCAGTCGGTCAATGACTCTTACACCGGTAACTTTACCTTTTGTGTCATCATAGATAAGAGAATGAACCACCGAATCTGGTCTGAGAGTCAGATTAGCCGTTTTTGCGGCATAGGGAAGCGTTGCTGAATTGCTACTGAAATAGGCTCCAAATGGACATCCACGGTAGCATTGATTTCTTGCCATGCATTGCCCCCGACCCTGCCGGACATGGTCTTCCGTGGGTTTGGTCAAATGCGCACATCTTCCAATTAAGGCATCACGATCCTGAAAACTAGCTTTGATATGCTTCTGTAATTCCTTCTCCACGCAGTTCATTTCCCAGGCCTGCAAAAATTCACCATCAGGCAATGTCTCTAAGCCGTCATAATTTCCGCTAATCCCCACAAAACGCTCCACATGACTGTACCAGGGTGCTAGATCTTCATATCGAATAGGCCAGTCTATTGAATAGCCATCCCTTCCCGGTCTCTCGAATTCGAACTTGCTCCAGCGTTGAGTCTGCCTAGCCCAAATCAGGGATTTGCCACCCACCTGATAGCCCCTAATCCAATCGAAAGGCTTTTCCTGAAGGTATGGATGATCTGAATCTTTGGCAAAAAAATGCTGTGTATCTTCTTTGTAGTCGTAGCAACGATTGACAAATGGATTTGCCTTTTTTTGCTCCAGAGGAATAAAGTTGCGATGAGGCATTTCCCACGGAGCCGCGGTCATGGTAGGATAATCTTTCAGATGCTCCACGTTTCTACCGCGCTCCAAAACCAAAGTCTTCAAGCCCTTTTCACAAAACTCCTTGGCAGCCCATCCGCCGGAAATCCCCGATCCAATTACGATGGCGTCATAATGATGCGTATTCATAATCGAAAAATAAGAGATTGTGCTTGAACTTTTACAAAAAATTTCAATTAGTGATCACCTCAATAAATAAAATCAGCTACTCAAAATATGGTCGAAGACAATTATTCGTAACGGAGTGATTCGATTGGATCCAGTTTGCTCGCTTTATAGGCTGGAAAATATCCTGAAAGCAATCCTACCAAGACACAAATTGCGAAAGCCACCAGCATCCATAGCCAAGGAATCAAAAATCCTCCTGCCCCGATCACCAGAGCTATCAAGTTGCCAATACCTATCCCCAGAATCATCCCAAAAATCCCTCCGAAAATACAGATCATGATCGCCTCAAATAAAAATTGCTGACGAATCCTCAGTGGGGTAGCTCCCAGAGCTTTTCTAATCCCGATTTCCCGAGTTCGCTCAGTCACTGACACCAGCATGATATTCATCAAACCAATGGAAGCTCCCAATAGGGTGATGAAACCAATCCCAAATCCTCCGATACGGAGGTAACCCGCTACTTCTTCCAAACTCTCTGCCACTGACTGACTTTTAGTAAGATCAAAAGAATTCTCCTGAGCTACTCGATCTTGACGGATTTTACGCATCATCCCAATGGCTTGGCCCATCTCATAATCTATCCGTTCGGGTCCCGAGGCTACTCCAGTGATATTGTAATTGAAATTTCCACGCTTGTCTAAGCGGCTTGCATTTTCTATCGGAACTAAAATCTGACGATCAGCTCCGGAGTCCGGCCCTACACTTCCTTGTTTTTCTAAAACTCCAATAATAATGTAGGGTCTCCCTAAAAATGAAATTTTCTCTCCGATAGCTTGCTCGTTTGACTCAAACAACGTCTCTTTCAGTTCTTTACCAATGATCGCGACATTATTTCCGTAGCGAATTTCCAGATTACTGAAGTTCCTTCCTTCCTGGAGTTTCATTGCCTTTATATTGAGGTAATTTTCATCTACTCCGCGTACCCTGACATTCGGGTTTGTGGTTTTTGATCCTCTTTTGATCTCAGCTGCTCCGCTTACGGTGGTAAAAACTGTAGAAATACCCACACTCGTGTATTCCTGCTTAAAATCCATTACTTCCTTATAAGTCAGTTTGGGATAGATTTTTTCAGATTTTCCCTCAGTCACCGCCCTGCCTCCACTGAATCCTTTATTTCTGACATCGAAAGAATTTGCCCCCAAACCTGCAAAACTATCTGCGATTTGAACTTTAATACCGTCTATAGCTGTCAACATTCCCACCAAAGAAGAAATGCCGATTGCGATGATCGCTCCGGTAAGGATGGTTCTGAGTAGGTTGACCCGAATGGAGTTTGTGGCTTCGCTAATATTTTCGATCAAATTCATATTGTGTTCGGATTAGAACAGGATTGCTTCTTTTTCTGAGAAAATGTCCTTAAGTATAACCAATTGATATTGATTTGGCCATCGGTGATTATAAATTTTAAGATTATTGGCCATTTACAGAGTCTTTGAAATTCTAACGATTCGATTTTAAAGTGACTAAAATTTGAAGAAAAGCTATCTCCATGCTTCGTAATCAATAGCTCGGCTTCATTAGGAATAACAGTCCTCAAAACTCAATGCATCCGATCTGCTCTTAGGCCAATTTCCTTCAACACCGTAGCCTCAAATGTCAGCCATTCCTGCCATCTGTGATTTACTTTTTCCGAGGATTGATACTTTCGTGCCAGCTCAATAAAAGTCACATAATGTCCTGCCTCAGATATCATGAGTTCGTAATAAAATTTTTTCAGTTCCTCATCCTGAATGTGCTTGGAGAGGAGTTTAAACCGCTCACAACTTCTGGCCTCAATCAAGGCATTAAGCAAAAGTTGCTCGCTCAATTGTTGCATTCTGTTCCCTCCTTTTTTCACAAAGCCAAGTAAAGCCGTGACATATTCATCCTTCCTAGGAAAGCCAAATTTCATCCCACGCTTTCTTATTTGATCCAGAACCCGTTCAAAATGCCCCCACTCCTCTGCCACGATCGGTGTCAGTGTATCCACCAACTCATCCAGTTCATTGAATCTCAAAATCAGACTGATACACGAGGACGCGGCTTTTTGTTCACAATAAGCATGATCTGTGAGGATGTCTTCGATTTGCATCTCAGCTATTCCTACCCATCTTGGATCTGTAGGTAATTTGAGATGAAGCATTTTCTCCCTTGTACTTTCTTCCCAACTCATTTCAATCAAATAAATACCAAGTGATACCCAAGTCTATGAAAGATTTGTATCCGGTGTAGCCGGGTGTTACAAAATAGCCCTCGCGTGCCATCAAACCACTATTCAGGTGATTGTATTTAAATAAGACCCGGGTACGGTTGATTCTAAAGTTCAGAAATAAATCAGCAACCGGATATCCGTAAACATTAAACTCGTTTTGTAAGTGAAATTGTTGGGTTGCCGTGAAGTAGTCATTGGCAAAATAATCCGAGTGATAGCGCAAATCGATACCCAACTGGACATAAACATTTTCATCAAAAAGCGGACTGTCAAAATAGAAACGGGTATTAGCATATAACTCCGGAATTCGGAACACATCACTGGCTGACCCCGTCACCTTTGTATAAATCAATTCAGTATCCCAACGGAACTTCTTGCCAACCTGCACATTTGCCACTAAGCCAGGCATCAGGATAAAAGCTTCACCTGAGGCTTGTGCTGCCTCTCGGTTTTCATCGAAATAAACAAACTTATTGATCCTGTTGAAGGTCAAAGATGGTCTGATTCTGATCTTCTCAAAGTCTAGTTTGAGAGTCCCCTTAATTTGATCTACCCCTACGTTGTCAAAATTATTGGACCAATTCAGAAAATATCCCTGATAGTTTTGCTGCATGGCAGTGGGTTTATAGACTGCTTTGGTATACTCCGCATCCAACCAAGGTGAGACAAACAGCCCATGCAGCCGAAAAGCTCCGGGAATCAAATATTCCCCATCTGCACTAATACTCCATTTTTCCGAGATTTTCCCGATCAGTTCACCGCCAATAAACAACTCATTGAAGGTGTCATCAGATTCAAAACGAGGATTTCTGATCTTTCCAGAACGAAACTTCGCATGTGTATTGTAATAAAACCCACCAAAGGTGCCCTTAAAGCCAACTTCATTTTTCCATTCTGAAAAGAAATTCTTATTCACCGCTGAGTCTAGAGGATTTACCCTGCTGCTCGGATAATAAAGCGAATCAGAAGAATTGATATCTGTCTCAAAGATCAAATCATGGTTTTTCCGGTCAAAAACATGGTAAATCTGAAGTCCATCCCGAACCTTGTATTCATGGTAAAAATGATAATCCTGTCTCAGATCTCGGGCCTGAGTAAAGCGCAGCCATACTTTGGCGTCTTCATAGGTGAAGTACACCGATGTACTATCCCGTTCAGGTGGAATGATCCCCCCAATCTCATTGACCACATGACGCATCCGGGAGAAATTCCCCAGAAACCAGTACCTACCATTTTCAGAGCGGTAATTGGTATGAAAAGTATAGGCATTTTGCTCCACCATATTATCATCTCGGGCCACTGGATTGAGCGTTTTTTTGGACCTTATCGTATGAAATTCAAAACCTACATTCCAACGCGGATTAATATTTCTTGAAAATTCGATATCCAGCATATTCCGATTACCCCCGCCGAAAAATGCCGACATATTTGTAAATGGCGACTTAGTGTCAAAATATCTTTGGTTTTCAGGGGCTCTGTAGTATAAATCATATGCACTAAAACCGAATCTCGTACCAATCACGTCTGGAATCTGATAAAAAATCGGCATCGCCGCCGAACCGATATTACCCAGATCCTGATATTTCCAACCACTTTTGGCCACGGGATCATAATTATGAAAATTGGTAAGCGAGGTGTCTTGAGGGAAAACCTGAAGGCGATTTCGTTTAATATCCCTTTCAAAAAAATAAAGACTCGTGTTAGGTCCATAAACCATCTTGGTTGAGTCATCCAAGAGCGACCTTCGTCCTTCTAGCTGCTCTTCCTCACCTTCCACGATTTCCCGGTTTTGATTGGGATTCTGACCAGTATTAATCGTCTGCCGCTGTGTTCGGGGGATTGGATTTTGTGCTAAGGAAAACTGGATAGCCCCGAAGATCAAAAAAAGAAACGTATAGATTAACCTTATTTTCACTGATTAGGGTCTTTTCTTGTGGACTTTTTGTCGGATTAGGTTTTCCAGAATTTCAGTATCTGCTTGAGACATTGATATGGTAATGGGAAGTACAAAAATCGGAATTTCTTGCAGAAAACCTTCCGGAGCAAAAGATTTAACTTTTACCGCATCCTTCTCTGTTGTTAATAGTATTGGATTGGCACTGAGATGTGATTCAAAAATCTTCCTGATCTGGCGGAAATCCGAATCAGAATAATCATGATGATCAGGATAAGCCAAGGTTTGCAGCAACCTGAATTTTTTTGAAACATATCTTACCAGGGAGCTGTCGTCCGCCAAACCACTTAATAAAATAATATGATTGGTAAACTGGTGAGTGCCTCCCAGGCTATATGGAGAAGCGTATTGCACAGAAGAGAAAATAACCGGACAATGATACGAAAGGTGTTTTTTTGCCAAAACAGTAATTTTCGATCTTGTAACTGGAGGAAGATCCTCAGGCGATTTGGTGACAATAAGGATATCCGCTCGCTTAGCGCCAGCTCGACTTTCACGAAGTCTCCCCATAGGAAGTAAGAAATCCCAATAGAATGGCCTGTCAAATGTAGTCAGGAGGATGTTTAAATCAGGAGACACATAGCGGTGCTGAAAAGCATCGTCCAAAATCAATAGCTCGGGAACATCTTCCTTATTGATTATATTCTTGATGGCTGCAACCCGATCTTCTCCGACGAATACTGGTATTTTGTGGCCAAATTTCTTGTAAATCTGATAAGGTTCATCTCCTAATTCTGATGGGTCAATATTCGGTTCTGCAGTTAAAAAACCTTTGGCTTTTCTTCCATACCCTCTACTGAGAACTGCCACCTGCCAATCCTTCTGAAGGGATCGGATAAGAAATTCCACCATTGGTGTTTTCCCAGTACCGCCTACGGAGAGATTGCCTATTACAATACTGGGAATAAGCGATTTCTGACTTTTTTTCCATCCCAGATCAAAAAACAGATTACGCAGTTTAGTGATGAGATCGTAGACCGCAGCAAATGGATAAAGAAGAAAAGCATACCAGCGCATTCGTCAGAATTAGTATTTTTGATCAAATAAAAGAAAAATATGGGACACAAGATCAGTGAAGTGATCACCTATCTCGAGTCGATCGCTCCGCCTTCCTACCAAGAATCTTACGATAATGCCACCTTACTTACCGGTGATCGCAACTGGGAAGTGAATGGGATCGTTTGCGCTTTGGATTGTACAGAGGCTGTAGTTGATGAAGCGATCAAGATGAAAGCAAACTTGATCGTAGCGCATCACCCCATCATTTTTAAAGGACTGAAAAGCCTTACGGGAAAAAACTACGTCGAACGCACCATTATCAAAGCGATTAAAAACGACATCGCAATTTATGCCATCCATACCAATCTGGATCATGTCTCTCACGGAGTCAACAAAAGGATTGCAGACCGGCTAGCTCTAAAAAACACAAAAATTTTAAGCCCCAAAAAACAAATATTGAGCAAACTGACCTATTTCGTACCAGAGGAAGCAGCACAAAAAAGCCTGGACGCGGTCTACAAAGCAGGGGCAGGAAAAATCGGAGAATATGAAAATTGTTCTTTCCAGACTTCCGGAAAGGGTACGTTCACTCCCTCGGAAAACGCAAGTCCAACAATAGGGAAAGCAGGTGATGCCTCGGAAGTCATGGAGACACGAGTGGAAGTTCTGGTTCCCAACCACCTGGCCAATTCTATAATTCAAACACTCAAAAAAAATCATCCTTACGAGGAGGTAGCCTATTATCTGCAAATTCTGGAAAACGAAAATCAGGAGGTGGGTGCCGGAATGACAGGAGAGCTTGAAAATGAAATGTCTGGGGAAAATTTTCTTGATTTTTTGAAAGAAAGAATGGATCTAAAGATCCTGAAGCATACTGCAATACCTACTAAAAAAATTAGAAAGGTCGCTATTTGCGGAGGTGCCGGTATTTTTTTACTTCCCGAAGCTAAAAGATCGGGGGCCGATGCCTTTATCACTGCAGACGTGAAATACCATGAGTTTTTTGATGCAGAGGAAAGACTAATACTTTGTGACATCGGACATTACGAGAGTGAAATTTTCACAAAAGAATTAATCCACGAGTTTTTGTCACAAAATTTTCCTAATATTGCACTCTATTTGACAAAAGTAGTTACAAATCCCACATCCTACCGATAGTACATGGAAAGTACAGTAGCACAGAAACTCGAAGCTATTCATAATCTTCAACTTTTAGACTCAAGACTAGACGCCATCTTAAAAGTACGAGGAGCACTTCCTGAGGAAGTCCAAGACTTAGAAGATGAAATTGCAGGTTATAATACTCGTTTAGAAAAGTTTAAATCAGAAATCGACGCTTTTGATGACGAGGTGAAAGCCTTGAAAGAAAGTATTAAAGATTCTGAAAAACTGATCAAGAAATACCAAGAGCAGCAGATGAATGTTCGTAACAATCGTGAATACGATGCGATTACGAAAGAGCTTGAGTTGCAGGATTTGGAGATTCAGGTAGCAAGAAAAAAAATCGCTGAAGCAGGCGCTCGGATCGAGCAGAAGAAAGTAGACCTTGAGGAGCTTACGGCTGTAATGAAAGATCGTCAAAAAGATCTTGATCTGAAAAACAAAGAACTCTCCACTATCATCTCCGAAAGTGAAGCTGAAGAAGCAAAAATCATCAATGATCGGGTAAAAGCGACCAAAAAAGTAGATGAGCGACTTCTTAAATCCTATGAAAAAATCCGTGAAAATGCCAAAAATGGTTTGGCAGTAGTAATGGTAAAAAGAGGAGCTTGTGGCGGATGCTTTAATACTGTACCACCTCAAAGACAAGCTGACATTCGCGAAAAGAAAAAACTGATCGTATGTGAGCACTGCGGAAGAATCCTGGCAGGTGTAGAGGATGAGATCACTCCAGAAACTCCAGTAAAGAAAAAGAGAACTACGAAAGCTTAATTGAAGCTGAAATATAAGTTGAAACCCTCGGATTGATTTTCGAGGGTTTTATTTTTTTAGATTAGAATTTTTTGGAATTAACCCCCGAAAAAGTATATATTGCTTACTATGAAAAGTGTAGCAATACTAATTTTCGCCCTATTCTGCTCGCTTTCGGTTACTGCAAAGGAGAATGAATCCAAAACATTTTTGGTGATATTCAAATCCAAAGAATTAAAAGCGCACAAAGTATCCGTTAAGGATATTGAAGCACAATTTTCTTCTGATTACAAAACCAAAAGCTATGAGGGGAACTCCGAACCATCAATCCTGATTGATATTCCATCTTGTGATTTTGACGAGTGCTTTCTCGGTGACTTTTTGATTTCTTTAGGCAAAGACGAAGAAATCAAGCTTCAAGAAATTGCTTTCAGGTTGATCGATGTAACCAAGAATAAAAAAGCCTTGGAATCAAAGCTGATTCTTCTCAGCGAGAATCAAAAGAAAACTCCAAAATCCGATCGGGTCATTCCAAGGCCTTAAGATGCTCTTGAGAATTGTTTTTGCGGACTACAAAAGTTCCGTCTTCCAACTGCTCCAATAAATACAGGCAGAGATTTCGATGCTCAAAATTATCCATATATCGGAGGTCGAAGTTTAAAATCAGGCTAAGAAACATACGCATCGCTCGGCCATGCATGCATACCAATATGGTCTCGCCTGGTCCTTCTAGGATTTTTTTGATTCCAATCCGCAATCGCTTGGCCACCATGTTTGGACTTTCACCACCTGCTATCGCGTAATCCAGATTTCCCAATTGCCACTGCTTTAGCATGTGCTTGTAATATTCACCCTCTTCCGGAGTCATGGGCATGCCTTCATAGCTTCCCCAAGATATTTCATTGAGTTCTACCAATGAAGCTGCGGGAATCCCCAAATCGATAAATCCCTGAATGGACTGCCTGGTCCTAATCAGTCCGGTATAATAAATCTGATCAAATGGAACAGCCTGATAAGACTCAAAAAAAGATTTTGCCTGAGCCTTTCCAGTTTCATTTATCGGAGCATCAATCCCACTTCCTTGAACCACTCCTTTTAAATTATAGTCCGTTTGCCCGTGTCTCACGAGGTAAATTTTTTTTCGATCCAAGATTCTCTATTTTTGTTTTGAGCCCAAATAAACCTCATTTAGCCCAAATTTTAATGATATTTCTTACAAAGCCTTCTTTGGAACAGCTGAATCAACTGAGCAACGGGACTATGGTCAGTCATTTGGGCATTACTTTTACCGACTGGGGCGAAGATTACCTTGAAGCAAGTATGCCCGTAGATTCCAGAACCAAACAACCTATGGGCTTGTTACACGGAGGAGCCAGTTTAGTTTTGGCAGAAACTCTTGGAAGTTTGGCCGCTTCGCTCACCATTGATAGAGCCAAACAATCAGTGGTCGGATTGGAAATCAATGGAAATCATCTCAAATCTGTAAGGGAGGGGATTGTAATCGGCCAGGCAAAGCCAATTCATCTTGGTAGAAGTACCCAAGTTTGGGAAATCAAAATTAGAAATACCGCCGATCAATTGTGCTGCATCAGCAGAATCACGTTGGCAATCTTGGATAAGAAATAAATGATCGACTCTCAAGTTGCAATAAAATATTCCCTAAGTGAATTGCTGGATAGGATACTTCAGCATGGTTTTCAGACTGGAGGAGCTTTTGCTATTTGGCGCAAGCCCAAATCAAATTCGCTGGAATTCATCCTAAATGAAGATTCCCAGCCGGAGAAAACCACCCTGAAACTTGAGGAATCAAAGCCAGGTTTCATAATTCATCCATTCGCAGATCAGGAGGACCAAAAAGCATTTTTCATTTCAGCCAAAAAGTATTGCACTTTCAATATTGCGGATAAAGAAATATCGGAAGAAGAATTCCCCGCCTGGTTAAATCACCCTACCTCTGGTTCTGCCAAAATAAAACCCACCCAATTTTTTTTCAATCAAATCAAAGAGCATTCTGACCTGGCAGGTCAGAAGTATTCAGGGGATGAAAAATCGCATTTCATTAGAATAGTGGAGGCTGGAATATCTTCGATCAAAGCAGGAACTTTAGAGAAAGTAGTTCCAGCGAGAACGAAGCACATTACATTGAAACAGGATTTTGACTTGGCAAAGAGTCTATTCAGTATGCTGGAAGCATATCCTAATTCCTTTGTGAATTTTTTCCATATTCCAAGAGTTGGTACCTGGATCGGAGCGTCTCCTGAAGTACTTATAGAGACTAAAGGCGATCATTTCTACACGATGTCATTGGCTGGTACCCAACCAGCATTTGGAGAAAACCCTCTTAAAACTGCTGCCTGGACTCAAAAAGAAATTGAAGAACAAGCATTGGTCAGTCGGTATATAGTGGATTGTTTCAAGAAAATCCGACTTAGGGAATATGAAGAACATGGACCCAAAACAGTGCTTGCCGGCACATTGCTTCACCTGAGATCTGATTTCAAAGTGAATATGGAAGCTACAAATTTTCCCCAACTCGGATCCGTGATGCTCGAACTGCTACATCCCACTTCTGCAGTATGTGGCATGCCTCGAAAAGAAGCCCATGCTTTTCTTCAACAGCATGAATGCCTGGATCGATCTTTCTTTGCAGGTTTTATAGGCCCCGTCAATATTGAAAATGAAACTTCTATTTATGTCAATCTGCGCACGGCAAGTCTGCAACATCAACACGCCGTACTTTATGCCGGAGCTGGAGTCACTGAAGATTCTGATCCTGAAAAAGAGTGGGAAGAAACGGAGTTGAAATGTCAAATCATCGGTAAATTCCTTCAAACTCCCGGCCTGTGATCCTTCAGCCCATTATCGACTTAGTGGCAATTTGTCAAAAGAAAGGTGTTGATCATGTGATTTTATCTCCTGGATCCAGGTGTGCACCACTGACAATCGCTTTTGCCAGACATCCGGATATCCATGCCCGAACAATCTCTGACGAGCGTTCAGCAGCTTTTATCGCTTTAGGAATTGCACAGCAAATAGGAAGACCTGTAGCTCTGGTCTGTACATCCGGATCAGCAGCAATGAATTACTATCCCGCTGTGGCTGAAGCCTTTTTTCAGCAAATTCCTTTGTTGATACTGACAGCGGACCGCCCTCCTGAATGGATCGATCAATACGATGGACAAACGGTATTTCAACCTGAACTATACGGGAAGCATGTGAAAAAAAGCTTCCAGTTTCCTGATACCTTTACAACCGAGGATCAAGTCTGGCATGCAAACCGACTCGTCAATGAAGCCATAAATCTGGCTAATCAATATCCGGCTGGTCCCGTTCACATCAATATCCCACTTCGGGAACCCTTTTATCCCTTGGAGAATGAACCCATTTCTTTTCCGACCAAGCCTAGGATTTTCAATAATTCACTGAGTAACATCAGCCTATCAGAGGAAACGCTTCAAAAACTAAAAGCCCGGCTATCTACCTACAGAAGAATTTTAGTCGTCCCGGGGCAGCAAGTCCATAATCCGAAAATCCGGTCAATACTGGATAACCTGGCTCAAAATAAAAACCTGGTAGTGATCACGGATGTCATTTCTAATTTTCAGTCAGATCAGACCATCAATCTTCATGATCATTGGCTTGGCCAAGAATCAATTGCGACTAATCTGAAGCCTGATTTGATCATTACTTTCGGAAAATCAATTATTTCCAAATCTTTGAAACTGTTTCTAAGAAGTTCAGAAGCATCTCATTGGCATTTGCAAGGCGCGGGGGAAGCAAAAGACACGTTTATGCGTCTGACCAGAATCTTACAAACTTCTCCCCTTGTATTCTTGAACTGGTTAGTTGAATATCTACCTGCTCAGGACGAAAAATTTGCCAAGGACTGGAAAAGCTTGGAAAAAAAGACTGAGAATTGCCTTCCTGAAATTCTGAATTCAGTGGAGTTTGGAGAATATCCGGCACTGCATCTGATACTCAAAAAAGTCCCTGAATTTTCCAAAATTCACCTCGCCAATAGCATGGCTGTTCGGTACGTCAACTTTTTTGGAAAACGAGTTCAACAAATCTATTGTAATAGAGGGACCAGTGGAATTGACGGATCTAATTCTACAGCAGTAGGCTGTTCCTTTACGACAAAAGATCCAGTTACGTTGATCACGGGAGATATGGCATTTTTCTATGACCGGAATGCTTTTTGGCATAATTACACCATGCCCAACCTCAGAATTATTTTATTGAATAATCATGCCGGAGGAATATTCAGACTGATTGAAGGGCCTTCCAGACAGCCGGAGTTGAAGGAATTTTTCGAAACTAAGCAGACACTCACTGCTAACCACCTGGCCACTGAATTTGGATTTTATTATGTTAAAGTAGTCAATCAATCTGAGCTAGAGCACTCCTTGACAGATTTCTACAAAGCTAGTTTGCATCCAAAAATTTTGGAAATCGAAACTTCCAGCGAAACCAATGCTGCTATTCTCAGACAAGTCAAATCCAAAGTTTTAGACAAACTAAATGAAGTAGTTTAGTTTTGCTGAAAAACCCGCACGTAATCTACTTTCATTTGCTGAGGAAATACCGTGTTTCCATCTGGACTCCCCGGCCATCTCCCTCCTACGGCTACATTCAGGATAAAGAAAAATGGCTTGTGAAATTCTTCCAGATTCCCCGGAGTTATATCGATCACATGGTACTGAACCCCGTCCAATAGCCAGACAATCTTTTGCCTATCCCAAAGGATCGAGAACACGTGGTATTCATCATTAAAAATACCAGTGGATAGCTTAGTGCTCCCACCGTAGTTTGCATAACTTCCGGCATTATCCCAATGAACGGTACCATGAACAGTCCGATCGCGATCTTCGACACTTCCCCCGATCATCTCCATAATATCTATTTCCCCACACTTAGGCCAACTGACCTGATCAATATTTTCTCCTAACATCCAGATTGCAGGCCAGAGTCCCTGTCCCTTCGGGAGTTGTGCACGTATGTCCATTCGCCCATACGTAAAGGATTTTTTACCCTTTGTGATTAATCGTGATGAAGTGTAATTCCTCCCCCCAAAACTCTCTGATTTCGCAGTGATGATCAGCTTACCATCTACTAAAGAAGTGTTTTCTTTTTTATAGAATTCCAGTTCATCATTGCCCCAACCACACAAGGCAGGGCAACCGTCTCCCAGTTCAAAGGTCCAATCTGAAGAAAGCGTGGGTGAATTGAATTCATCTGACCAAACCAGTTTATATCCCTCATAACTTTCAGGGCTTTTATACCCAGCATCTGGTCCCAAACCAAGAGTTGCTGCATTCATATTAACCGGCTTAGTATCGACAACAAATAGGTCCTCACTGGCATGCGCTTGAAGTGTCACAGTGTAATCACCTTTGGTTTTATAGGTGAATGTTGCAGAATTTCCATCAATCCGTTGAAAGGGCTCTCCCGGTGTTCCAAAATTAATTTTAAAAAACTTGGCATTGTCAGCACTAAAATTGGCTTTGACTTGACCGTTTGACAGCAGATCGATACTGAGATTTAAATTAGAAGGAGTTTCTATTTTCTCATCGACTTCACTTCCCCCAGAGCAAGCCACTAAAAAAATCATCCAAAAGAACAAACCAGTGTTTTTCAATACCTTCTCCATCATCTCAATATTTTCGGTCAATATCTTACCAATTTGGAAGAATACAAAAAAACTCAAGCTAAAGTTATGAGATGAGGTTTTCTACCGATCCTTTGAATCAAATAGATCATCAAAACAATCTGAATTATTTCTCCCAACGTCAAAGGAACCAGTCCAAAAAAAGCCCCCACGCCTGAAAAAAGCAAAACACCTGCAAGTATCAGCATAATTCCTAAAATCGTCGGAATAAACGAAAACTGATTTTTGTAACCCAAATACCCAAGTCCTAGCAACGCATATAAAAATCCAAATGAACTGACTTTGACCATATAATAGTCAGCGAGTTCAAAAGCGTCAGAAAAAATAGCAACCAAATCAATGCAGTACCAGATCACATTCCCTCCAATCATAAGCCATAAAACAAGTTTTAAGATCCGATTTGGAAAGAAATTGGTCAGCTTCACCCAGCCAATAAGAAAAACAATGTAGAAGAGATAAGAACCTGTCTTGATCCAGGTAAAAGCTCTGAGTCCAACTGAAGGCTCTCCTGCAAAAAATTCAGATTCAATCCCGATTTCGAAAATGGAAATAAAAAAATAAACAATTGATGCTCCTGCGGCCACATACAACAAAGTTAAAGCATTTGGACTTGGTGTTTTCTGATCAGGCGCAGACTTTTCCCAGCTGTAATCCAAAGCATCAAAAAGTGCCTTGATAGTATAACTTCTGGGTGTAACTTCTCCTGCTTCGATGCGCTGAATCGTACGTACATTCAAATTGCATTTTTCGACCAATTCTTCCTGAGTCAATCCTTTTGCCTTTCTCAATTCAGAGATTTTCTTTCCTAATTCCGGTTGGTTCATGTTTAGATAATTTTGATTTACCATGGCAATTTCTGGGATTGGATTGAAAAAGAAGACGCAATAAACTCGAATTTAACCCGACTTTAACCCGACATTCAAGAAAATAGCGGATAGGAGACTATTTTTTAGCAGTCCCCAATTCAAATCAATTGCAAAATTTTCTTTAACGCGGGATTCCGATTATCCCGTTTCCATATCACCGAAAGTTCAGTGAATTCAGAAATATTTGGGATTTTCATAAATCTAACTTGCAAATCGTATCCTTCTTGAAGGGAACTCGGAACGATGGCCACTCCCAAACCAGATTCTACCAGTTTGAATATTGTCAAGGCATGTACAGACTTGAATCGAATCTTGGGAGAAAATCCTGCATCCCTGCAAATCCCCACTAATTTATCATAATACAAACTGCTGTAATCACTGGAAAACAGAATAAAGGATTCCTGGGAGAATTGACCCACTGATTTAAAATCCTCCAATGAAACCGGATGATCTTTTGGCACTACCAATGAAAAGGAATCCCGATATACTGCTCTTATTTCCAAATCCTCCGGTACAGATGCCAATCGAACAAATCCGAGATCAAGCTTATCCTTCTGAATTAACTCTACCTGGGAGGCATTATTCAACTCTTCAAGACTAGCTGAGAGCAACGGTTCTTTTTCATTTAACTTAGAAAGCAATTGAGGCAAGATTTGATTAGAGGCAGATCCCAAAAAACCAATTCGAATCTCCCCTAATTTTCCTTCCTGAATCAACTGAACCTGATTCTTAGTGACCTCTAAGTGGTTCAATATAAAGTCTACTTCATTTTTAAAATATTTTCCTGCGGCTGTCAGTTTAACTTTTCGTTGATCTCTATCGAAAAGCCGCACCAGTAGCTCATCCTCCAGCTGTTGGATTTGTCGGCTCAAGCCGGGCTGCGAAATATAAAGACGATCAGCAGCTTTCCTGAAGCTTAATTCCTCTGCCACTGCCTGAAAATAATTGAGATGTCGTAGTTCCATTAATGCTCGTAGGTTATCATTTGATGATAAAAATAGTATCAAAAGTTATCATTTGCATTATTTAAATTTGAATAGAATAGAAA
>CAZFSC010000024.1:0-8652 GCA_964521585.1 uncultured Limnohabitans sp. | reverse complement strand
AATGATTCTCAAAAGCTTCAGGAAAACCTACTTAAAAGTCATGCTGTAGGCTTAGGAGAACCCGTTCCTATGGAAATTGCAAGGTTGATGTTGGTCCTCAAGATTCATGCACTGGCACAGGGATTTTCCGGAATTCAGCTAAACACAATAGAGCGGTTGCATTGGATGCTGGAGGAAGACATTATACCTTTTGTTCCTATCCAGGGCTCTGTAGGGGCTTCTGGGGATTTGGCACCGCTTGCCCATCTGTCTCTACCTTTAATCGGATTAGGTAAAGTTTATTTCAAAGGAAAATTGGTACAGAGTCGGGAGGTTTTGGAAGATTTTCAGTTGGCGCCTCTTCAGCTGGGGCCCAAGGAAGGTTTGGCGCTGATCAATGGCACCCAATTTATGGCTGCATATGGAGTCAAGGTAGTAGATCGATTGAATAATCTTTTGATGCATGCTGATATTACAGGTGCTATGATGATAGAAGGTCTTATGGGTTCGATCAAGCCTTTTCAAGCAGAGTTGCATCAACTCAGACCCTTTATCGGAAGTAAGCATGTAGCTCAGACCATCTTGAATTTACTTCAAGACTCCGAAATCGTCCATTCCCATGCCAACTGTGCGAGAGTTCAGGATCCTTACTCTTTAAGGTGTATGCCACAGGTACATGGAGCTTCACGAAATGCCTGGCTTCATCTTAAAGAAGCCATCGAAATTGAAATCAATTCGGTCACTGACAACCCCATCGTCCTAGATGAAAATCACACTATCTCCGGAGGCAATTTTCATGGGCAACCCATTGCATTACCATTGGACTATGCCACGCTAGCGGCTTCGGAAATAGGAAATATTGCTGACAGAAGAATATACCTTTCTATAGGAGGTGATACACCAGGAGTACCTAAATTACTTCTGAAAGAGACCGGCTTAAATTCAGGACTCATGATTCCTCAATACACTGCTGCCGCTTTGGCTTCGGAGAACAAAGGCCTTTGTTTCCCCTCTTCTGCTGACAGTATTCCCACTTCTCTTGGTCAGGAGGATCATGTAAGCATGGGAAGTATTGGAGCAAGGAAGGCATTGCAAGTGATTGGTAATGTGGAAAAAATACTGGGAATCGAACTATTCTATGCTGCACAAGCCATGGACTTCCACGCACCACTACGTTCCGGTAAAATCATGAGTTCAATCTATGAGTATGTAAGAAAACGAATCGATCCTGTCATCGCCGATCGGGAAATGAGCGAAGATATGGAGCGGGCAATCGAACTAATCCAATCCGGGGAGCTGATCCGGCTTGCAGAGGAAATCGCCGAATCTGAAAAGCTGGAATTCGCAACTGATTGGAGTAAGCACTTCGAATTTTAAATCTAACCGATGAAGGAAATAAAATTGATTGGGCCTTTTCGGCAATTACTGACCCTAGGAAATCTTTCCTTGAAAGGAGCCCTTCAGGATGAAGCTTTGGAAATAATTGAAAACGCCGGCATTCTGATTCAGAATGATAAAATCCTGGATTTTGGGGATTTTGCGGAATTAAAGTCCAGTGTAACTCATGAGGAAATTGAAGAAATATTTCTTGAACAGGATTACATAGCCTTGCCCAGTTGGGTTGACTGCCATACTCACATCTGCTTCGGAGGCAGCCGGGCAAAAGATTTTTCAAAGAGAAATGCTGGTAAATCCTATCTTGAAATAGCTCAGGAAGGCGGAGGAATCTGGGATACCGTTACGGAAACCCGTAAACTAAGTCAAGATCGGCTGGCCCAGATCACCAGCAAAAATGCTCATAGACATTTGCAGGACGGGGTGACCACGATAGAAGTAAAGAGCGGCTACGGCCTAAATGTGGCCGAAGAAATCAAAATGCTTCGTGCCATTAAACAAGCTGATAGGCAAACCGTAGCCGACTTAATCCCTACATGCCTTGCAGCGCACATGTTACCCAAGGATTACTCTGGGACCAGCCAAGCGTATTTGGAATTACTGGTGGAAGAACTTTTTCCTATGTTGAAAAAGGAAAAACTTGCAAATCGAGTCGATTCATTTGTTGAGAAGAGTGCCTTTTCTCCGGTGGAAATCACAAGCTATTATCGAAAAGCTATTGAATACGGATTTGATTTGACAGTTCATGCTGACCAGTTTTCCACAGGAGGTTCAGAACTTGCAGTAAGACTTGGAGCTCGATCCGCGGATCACTTGGAAGCTTCTGGAGCTGCAGAAATTAAGGCCTTAGCTCAATCAGATACAATCGCTGTAGCACTTCCGGGAGCATCATTGGGGCTAGGTATAGCCTTTGCACCCGCCCGAAAAATTCTCGACGCTTCTGGTGCCCTAGCGATAGGAAGCGATTGGAATCCGGGATCCGCCCCTATGGGAGATTTATTGACACAGGCATCTATTCTAGCCACTTTCGAAAAGTTAAGTACTGCTGAAGTCTTTGCCGCCTTAACTTTCAGAGCAGCCGCAGCACTTGGAATCTTTGACAGGGGTAAAATTCAAAAAGGATTTCAGGCAGATTTCAACGTGTTTCAAACTTCTGATTATCGCGAAATTCTGTATCATCAGGGAAGGCTCAAACCTGCCCAGGTTTGGAAAAAAGGACACATTGCCTATTCACTTTCATCTGAAATCTAGACTTCAACTTACCCGTTTTCAGATTTCAGTTTATCAATCCAAAACAAAATGAACTTCCAAGACCAAATCCGAGAAGGAATTCCTCACCAATTACCTGATAAAAAACTTCGGAATCCGGCTGTCAGTCATGCGCCAAAACGAAAAGACTTTTTATCTCAGCCAGAGAAAAAATTGGCCCTAAAGAATGCCTTGCGCTATTTTCCGCAAGAATGGCATGCCTCTTTAGCTATGGAATTTTTGGAGGAAATGAATAAATATGGAAGAATATACATGTACCGCTTTATGCCGGATTATGCCATGTATGCCCGAGCAATTACCGAGTACCCGGCAAATTCCACACAAGCTGCGGCGATTATGCTGATGATTCAAAACAATCTGGATCCTACTGTCGCGCAGCATCCCGAAGAACTCATCACCTACGGGGGGAACGGAGCTGTATTTCAAAATTGGGCCCAATATTTACTCACCATGAAGTACTTATCGCAAATGACTGAAAATCAGACGCTCCATATTTATTCCGGCCATCCTATGGGGATTTTCCCGTCCCATCCTGATGCTCCGCGGGTGGTCGTGACCAATGGAATGATGGTACCAAACTATTCCAAACCCGATGATTGGGAAAAATTCAATGCCTTGGGTGTGACTCAATATGGACAAATGACTGCCGGTTCATTTATGTATATTGGACCGCAGGGGATCGTCCATGGGACTACCATTACCATCATGAATGCATTCAGAAGAAAATTAAAGAAAGGGGAAAATCCTAAAGGAAAAATCTTTCTTACTGCCGGACTAGGGGGGATGAGTGGGGCTCAACCCAAAGCTGGAAATATAACAGGTTGCGTTACCGTCTGTGCAGAAGTCAATCCCGCCGCAGCACACAAGCGATTTGAACAAGGTTGGGTTGACGAGTTGGTCACAAGTATGGATCAGTTGATTCAAAGGGTGACTGTCGCCAAAGAAAAAAGAGAAGTAGTGTCTATCGCCTTTCTGGGAAATATCGTAGATGTCTGGGAGCGATTTGACGAAGAGGGTATTTTTATAGAACTGGGATCCGATCAGACTTCCCTCCACAATCCCTGGGCAGGAGGCTATTATCCTGCAGGATTGTCTTTTGACGAATCCAACCAATTGATGTCGGAAAATCCGGAAGAATTTAAATCTAAAGTTCAGGAATCTCTTCGACGTCACGCTGCTGCTATCAATCGTCATACTGCCAAAGGCACCTATTTTTTCGACTATGGAAATGCATTTCTTTTGGAAGCTTCTCGAGCCGGTGCTGAGGTAATGGCCGAAAACGGAATAGATTTCCGATATCCAAGTTATGTACAGGATATATTGGGACCTATGTGCTTTGATTATGGCTTTGGACCCTTCAGATGGGTTTGTACTTCAGGTAAAGTTGAGGATTTACAAAAAACTGATGAAATCGCAGCTTTGGTTTTGAAAGAAATCATGAAATCTGCTCCAGACTCGATTTCCCAACAGCTGCAGGACAACATTACCTGGATCCAGGAAGCAGCCAAAAATAAACTCGTGGTGGGTTCACAGGCTAGAATATTATATGCGGATGCAGAAGGTAGATCAAAAATTGCAGACGCATTCAATACGGCTATTGCCAAAGGCGAACTTGCTGGCCCGATTGTCTTGGGAAGAGATCATCATGATGTCAGCGGAACTGATTCTCCCTTTCGGGAAACAAGCAATATCTATGATGGAAGTAAGTTTACTGCGGACATGGCCATTCAAAATGTCATCGGAGATAGTTTTAGAGGAGCTACTTGGGTTTCGATTCATAACGGAGGCGGTGTAGGCTGGGGTGAGGTAATCAATGGAGGATTTGGACTGGTGCTAGACGGCTCTTTAGAAGCCTCCCGCAAACTGAAAAGCATGCTTTTCTATGATGTTAACAATGGAATTGCCCGAAGAGCCTGGGCCAGAAATGCAGGTTCCATGGAAGCTATTCAGCGGGAAATGGATCGAACGCCCCAATTGAAAGTTACCATGCCGAATTTGGTAGACGAGGAAATATTAAATAATCTAGTTTAATTCCCAAATGACACCACTTCATCAAAACCCATCACCATCGCTTTGGACTGGCCGCTCTGCTGAAACTATCGAATATTGGCATCAGGCAGTTATTACAATCAATGACCTGAACTTTAACAATGATTTTGACCTGCGCAAAATCGGGATTTTGGGCTATAGCGGTGACGAGGGTGTCCGAAGAAATGGCGGGAGAATTGGAGCGGCTATGGCTCCAGATGAAATCCGAAGGGTAATGGGAAGTACTGCTTTTCACTTAAAAGAGGGAACACATCTTTTTGACTACGGCAACATCCAAACGGAGAAAAATAACTTGGAATCGAGCCATGAGCTTATTTCCAAGTCTGTCACTACCCTACTTCAGACTAAACATTTTCCGGTCCTTTTTGGAGGTGGACATGATTTAGCTTATGCACATGCCTCAGGAATCTATGACTATTTGCAGGGAAAAGATGAAAAACTAGGAATCATCAACTTGGATGCTCATTTTGATCTTCGGCCTTTACAAAACCGTCAAGGACATTCCGGATCGCCATTTTTTCAGCTTTCGCAAGCACATCCCATACAATTTCATTACCTCTGTCTAGGGATCCAGCGTGCGGCAAATCCAAAAACTCTTTTCGAAATGGCCAAACGAACTCATACCAATTGGATGGCCATGGAAGATTTTCGAATGAACAATTGGGAAGTGATTCAGGAAAAAATCCTTTGGTTTTTGGACTCCGTGAATAAGGTCTATTTGAGTATCGATCTGGATGGATTTTCATCGGCATTTGCTCCCGGGGTATCCGCTCCTTCCCCGATGGGATTCAGTCCGGATATCGCTTTCAAAGTTTTTGAATTGATCGCTTCAAGTAAAAAGCTCATCTCGCTCGATGTGGTGGAGTTAAATCCAACCTACGACCAGGATCAAGCCACTGCCCGATTAGCTGCAAGATGTACAGAGTATATCCTGAGAAAGATTTTTGGCTAATTAATTATAGATTTTATTTTTTTTGCCAGCCGCCTCGGTTTGTGTCTCCACAAACCGAAACACAGCAAATAAAAATTCTCTTTCTAGAGTAGCGAGTTAACTTGTTGAAACCTTCGAGGAGATTTCTCGGTCGTACCTTCCTCGAAATGACACCTCAAAGGTTCGCCCTTCTCTTCGGGATTTGAAATTCCAAAGCAAGATCATAGGATTTGTAATCCTAGAATTCAGTAAATGTGGTTTTGAAAAAGATTGAAAAACCTTCGAGGTTAAATAAGTGCGTTAAATAAAATCTCCACCGGATGCAATGCTTTTCTCCCTGTTCCATCTGCAATCTGATGCCTACAGGAAGTTCCCGGCGCTGCAATGATTGTTTCTGCATCAGCTTTTCGTACTGCTGGAAATAAAACCAACTCCCCGATTTGTTGCGAAACTTCATAATGCTCGACCTCATAGCCAAAGCTTCCAGCCATACCACAACAGCCACTTGGAATGGTCTCTACAGAATAATTTTCAGGGAAAGACAATAATTTTTGAGTCCAATTCAGACTGGATAGAGATTTCTGATGGCAATGCCCATGAAGCTTGATTTTTTTGGGTTCTTGGGTGAAGGAACTTACGTGAATGTTTCCTGCGGCGATTTCCTGCGATAAAAATTCATCAATCAATTTTACATGAAATTTCAGTTTTTTAGCTGCCGGCACTAAATCTTTATCGACGATTTTGGGATATTCATCTCTGAAACCAAGAATCGCCGAAGGCTCCAAACCTATCAATGGAGTATTGCCGTCAATGAGTTCTCCGAAAATTCTCACATTGGCTTCTGCATGTTTCTTGGCTTTCTCCAATAGTCCTTTGGAAAGTGCCGATCGCCCGCTTTCTTCATGGTCGACTACTTTGACTTCGTAGCCCAGTTTTTTCAAAAGCGATATCGCCTTAATTCCTATTGGGGTATCGTTGTGGTTGGTGAATTCATCCATGAAAAAATAAACCGACCTGATCGTCCTACTGGCTCCCGGCAAGGACGCATAATTCTTCTTATACCATGACCGAAGACTGACAAGACTAATCTCGGGTAGATTACGCTCCGGGGCCACTCCGAGTACCGCTTTCAATATTCCGCCTGTTAACCCATTTTTAAGCAGGAAATTTGCAATACGAGGCACTTTTGAACCAAAATCATTCAGGTCATTGATGTGGGCAAATGCCTTGGAGCGAAGGGGAACGCCATGGGTTTTTTGGTATTGATAGAGGAATTCCGCCTTCATGCTAGCCATGTCCACATTGGAGGGACACTCAGCTGTACAGCCTTTGCAACTTAGACATAGATCCAATGCCTCCTTGATCTCAGGGTGGTCGAAGGCATTTTCCTTTTTATCCAAAGTCAAAAACTCCCGAAGCGTATTCGCCCTTCCCCGAACGGTATCCTTTTCATTTCTTGTAGCCATGTAGCTCGGACACATGGTCCCACCGGAACCAGGAAGTTTTCTACAATCACCCGAACCGTTGCATTTCTCTGCCAAACGCAAAATCCCTCCAACATTTGAAAAATCGATGACCGTATGATGCTCCGGAGTTTGCATTCCTGGCTCATAGCGCAGGAATTTATTCATCGGCGCGGCATCCACGATTTTGCCGGGGTTGAAGATGTTTTTGGGGTCCCAGGTGTATTTGATCCTTCGGAAAAGCTCGTAATTCTTTTCTCCGACCATCAGCGGTATAAATGCTGCACGAACCCGGCCATCCCCATGTTCACCGGACAGGGAACCCTGATATTTCTTTACCAATTGGGCGGAAGCCAAGGAAATCCGGTAAAACTCCTCCACATCCTCCGTCTTCTTCAAGTCCAAAATGGGGCGCAAATGAATCTCTCCTGCTCCCGCATGGGCATAGTGCACTGGCTTTTGGTTGAAGCCTTCCATCATCGCATCTACTTCATCAATGTAATCAGCAAGATCTTCGATATCTACCGCGGTATCCTCAATACAGGCTACTGCTTTTGGGTCTCCGGGAATATTCCCCAATAGCCCCAAACCTGCTGCTCGAAGGGCCCAAGCAGAGGAGACCATTGCCGGTTCGATAATCGGATAGGCATAGCCGTAGCCTCCTGCCTTCAAATCGGCAATCAGCGCTTCTCCTTTAGCCATGGCTTCCTCGAGAGTTTTTCCCCGAAACTCAATCATCAACAAGGCTTCAGGATCACCTTCGACAAAGTACCGATTTTTGGAATATTCAATGCTCTCCTTGGTGCAGTCCAGGATGATTTTATCCATGAGTTCCACCGCTGTTACTGGATGCTTCATAGCCACCTGAGCAGACTTCATACTTTGGTGAATACTTGCAAAGTGGGCTGCCACGACGATTTCTACCGGATCTGGAAGTGGATCCAGGCTGATTTTGATTTCAGTAGTAAAGGCTAAAGTACCCTCTGAACCTGCTAGTAGCTTACAGAAGTTGAATTTTTCTTTTCCTTCAAAAAGGGCTGTTTTCAGCAATTCATCCACCGCATAACCGGTATTTCGGCGGTGAATAGACTTTTTTGGGAATTGTGCATGAATCTCAGCTCTGGCAGCAGGATCATTCAATTCATCAAAAAGTTGCCGATAGACTTTCCCTTCCAATGTCTTTAAGCTACACTTTCGATCAAAATCATCCTGAGAAATCTCTCCGAAAACCACTTCATTCCCATCACTCAAAATCGTATTCAAAGAAATCACCTTATCCCGGGTCACCCCATAGACGATCGAAGTCGTCCCGGAAGAGTTATTCCCGACCATTCCCCCGATCATCGCGCGGTTAGCAGTAGAAGTAATCGGGCTAAAAAACAATCCATGTGGTTTCAAAAAGCGGTTGAGCTCGTCCCGAACTACTCCCGGCTGTACGCGAACCCAGCGTTCTTCTTTATTGAATTCCAGGATTTTCGTGAAATGCTTGGACACATCGACCACGATCCCATTGCCCACACATTGTCCGGCAAGGGAGGTTCCGGCAGTACGGGGAATCAGCGAAGT